>CALBJX010000035.1 GCA_937893015.1 uncultured Verrucomicrobiales bacterium
AAGCTGGTGGACATGGGCCGCGTGTACGAATGCCCCGCCCCCAACAAGCGCGATAAGAACGGCGACGAAATCCCCGGCACCTCCGAGGGCACGGTGTGGCGTTTCCGCTTCAAGCGCGACGGCGTGATGACGCTCCACGACCTCGTCTGCGGCGATATCTCCGTGGACTACACCAACGAGGACAACACCCCCGACATGGTGGTGAAGCGCACGGACGGCTCCTACATCTTCCACCTCGTGAACGTGGTGGACGACATCGAGATGGCCATCACCCACGTTATCCGCGGTGAGGACCACATCATGAACACCTTCAAGCACCTCCAGCTCTTCGAGGCCTTCGGCGTGGAGCCCCCCGTGTACGCTCACATCCCGCTGATTCAGAACCCCGACGGCTCCAAGATGAGCAAGCGCGACGTGGGTGCCCAGCTCGGTAATTACCCCGAGGAAGGGTTCCTGCCTGATGCCGTCATCAATTTCATCGCCCTGCTCGGCTGGAGCTCCAAGAGCGACAACGAGGTGTTCACCAAGGAAGAGTTGATTGAGCTCTTCTCGCTGGAGCACGTGAACCGCGCCGCCGCCAAGTTCGACATCACCAAGTGCAAGTGGATGAACCAGCAGCACATCATGCGCCTCTCTCCCGAGGCCTTCACGGAGCTCGCCCTGCCCTTCTGCACGAAGGCGGGTCTGGCGGACACGGAGCAGCTGCGCGCCGTCATCCCCTCCGTGCAGCAGAAGGTGCAGCTGCTCAGCGAGGTGCCCGCTTGGGTGCGCTGGGTGCAGGTGCTGGAGTACGAGGAGGAATCCATGGCCAAACTTCAGGACAACGCCCGCGAAATGCTCAACCTCTTCGCCGAGGCCGCCAAGAATCTGCCCGAATGGGACGGTGAGGTCGCCATGCAGCTGGTGAAGCCCATGACGAAGGAGCACGGCGTGAAGGTGGGCGCCATGATGTTCCCCCTGCGCCTTGCCCTCACGGGCTGCCACGCGGGCCCCGGCATCGATGTCATCATGCAGACCCTCGGTCGCGAGGAGGTTCTCCGTCGCATCAGCGTGTTCCCGCGATAAATCGACCTTAGGATTTTTTCGAGAGATGCGCACGGTAGACTTCGATTATGAGCTGCCCGAGGAGCTGATTGCGGACAGGCCGCTGCCCGACCGCGCAGCCTCCCGCATGCTCGTGGTACACCGCGACACGGGGCTCATCGAGCATCGTCATTTCTCGGATATTCTCGAGTATGTCCGCCCCGGGGACCTCTTCGTGATGAACGACACGAAGGTCATCCCCGCCCGCTATTTCAGCAACGACGGCGGCATCGAGCTGGTGCGCGCCGGCATGGCGGGAGAGCTGGTGTGGAAGTGCATGGTGCGCCCCGGCAAGAAAATGAAGGTCGGCCGCACCGTGCAGGTCGGCGATTCCGTCGGCACCGTGGAGAGCATCGACGAAGAGGGCTACCGCTACATCCGCTGGGACAAGCCCGTGGATGAGGACACCTACGGCCGACTCGCCCTGCCGCACTACATGAACCGCGAAAGCGACCCCAGCGACAAGGACCGCTACCAGACGGTCTACGCCGCGCACGACGGTGCCATTGCCGCGCCCACGGCGGGCCTGCATTTCACGCCCGAGATTCTCGCGCAGGTGCCGCACCGCTTCGTCACCCTGCACGTGGGTGTGGGCACCTTCCGCCCCGTCAAGACGGACAAGGTGGAGGAGCACCACATGCACACGGAAGAGTTCTACATGCCCGCCGACACCGCCGCCGCCATCGAATCCGCGCAACGCGTCATCGCCGTCGGCACCACCTCCGTGCGCACCATGGAAACCCTCGCCACCCGCGAAGGCCGCCCGCTGAAGGAAGCCCGCGGCGCCACCGACATCTTCATCTACCCCGGCTACGAATTCAAGGCCGTCGATGCCCTGCTCACCAACTTCCACCTCCCGCAGAGCACGCTCATCATGCTCGTCTGCGCCTTCGCCGGCAAAGAGCTCATCATGGAAGCCTACCGACAGGCCGTGGAGCAGCGCTACCGCTTCTTCTCCTACGGCGACTGCATGCTGATTCTCTGAGAAAGCCCCGCTGCATGAAACCGCACCCCTCCGCTTCCGCCGTTGATTTCAACGAACGCCCCTTCATCCTCTTTTGGGAGGTGACGCGCTCCTGTGCGCTCGCGTGCCGCCATTGCCGCGCGGTGGCGCAGCCGAAGGCACACCCCGAGGAGCTGACGCATGAGGAGGCGATGGAATTGGCAGACAAGATTGCCGAACTGCACCCGCCGATGGTGGTGCTCACGGGCGGCGACCCCATGATGCGCCGCGATATTTTTGAGATTATCCGCCGTCTCGCGGGGCAAGGCATCCGCGTGGCCCTCAGCCCCGCCGCCACGCCGCGCCTGCTGAACACGGATTTTGCCGCGCTGAAGGATGCGGGCGTCGTCTCCATGAGCCTGAGTCTCGACGGCGCGACGCAGGAGACGCACGATGCCTTCCGCCGCGTGCCGCACACCTTCGAGCGCACCTTGGAAGCCGCCCGCAAGGCAAAGGAAGCGGGCATTCAGCTGCAAATCAACACCACGGTCGCTAAGAGCACCCTGCCCGAGATGGACGCTTTCGCGGAGCTCATGCGCACCCTCGCGCCGGATGTGTGGAGCGTGTTCCTGCTCGTGCCTACGGGGCGTGCCACGGCGGAGGATATGCCGAGTGCCGATGACATCGAAGCGCTGTGGCACAAGCTGCTCTCCCTGCGCGAGACGATGCCCTTCGCCATCAAGACGACGGAGGGGCACCACTACCGCCGCGCCATGATGCAGGCCGCCGCGCGCGGCGAAGCCCCTGCCCCGCGCCACACCATCCCCACGCGCGACGGTAAAGGGGTCGTGTTCATCTCCCACGTGGGCGAAATTCAGCCGAGCGGCTTCCTGCCGCTGACGGCGGGCAATGTCCGCACGGACGACCTCGCCACCATCTACCGCACGCACCCGCTCTTCGTCACCCTTCGCAACGACGATGCACTGGGCGGCAAGTGCGGCAAGTGCGAGTACCGACGCCTCTGCGGCGGCTCCCGCTCCCGCGCCTACGGCACCTGCGGCGATATGATGGCCGCCGAACCTCTCTGTTCCTACATCCCCGCCGCCCTGAGCGGCAGCTCCGCACCGCACCATGATTAACATCACGAAACTCTGGACGGGCATCGCCCAGCCCGCCGACCACATCCGCTACGGCCTCGGCCACGGTGACCGCTCGCCGCACAGCAGCACCGCCGCCTGCACGCCTGCCTCCTCCCGCGCCCGCAAGCCCGTGGTGGTGTGGAACATCTCGCGCACCTGCAACCTGCGCTGCGTGCATTGCTATGCGGACTCCCACGCGGAACGCTACGCGGGCGAGCTGACATGGGAGCAGTGCTGCGCCGTGATTGACGACCTCGCGGCCTACGGCATCACCGCCCTGCTCCTCTCGGGCGGCGAACCCCTGCTGCACCCGCATCTGCCGCAGATTCTGGAGCGAGCCATTTCCAAGGGGCTGAAGGTCACCATCTCCACCAACGGCACGAAGATTACCCCCGCCCTCGCCGCGCGATTCAAGGAGCTCGGCGTGGCCTACGTCGGCATCTCGCTGGACGGCATCGGGGAAGTTCACGATCAATTCCGCGGCGTGCCCGGCGCGTTCGAGGGGGCCATCCGCGGCTTCCGCCTCTGCGAAGAGGTGGGGCAGAAGACGGGCCTGCGCCTCACCCTCACGCGCAACAACGTGCAGAGCATGGAGGAAATCCTGGATTTCATCGAGCGCGAGCGCATTCAGCGCGTGTGCTTCTACCACCTCGTGCCCACGGGGCGCGGTGTGGATGTCGCGAGCCTGAAGCCCGAGGAAGCCCGCCGCGCCATCGATATGCTCATCGCGCGTGCCGAAGCGTGGCATGCCGCGGGCGAGACGCGCGAGCTGCTCACCGTCACCCAACCTGCGGACGGCGTGTACCTGCTGCTGCGCCAGCTGCGCGAGGGGCACCCGCTCGCCAAGGAGACGCTCAAGCTGCTCACATGGAACGGCGGCGGCGCCAACTCCAGCGGCCGCGGTTTCGCCAACATCGACACGCAGGGCAACATCCACCCCGACCAGTTCTGGCAGGGCGTGACCCTCGGCAATGTGAAAACCCAGAACTTCTCCGATGTGTGGGAGGCCGTCAGCGAGCCCTCCGCCGACAAGCTCCGCGAGCTGCGCGGCAGCGACGACCCCGCCGAGCGCCAAAAGAAGCTCAGCGGCCCTTGCGCGACCTGCAAACATTTCGCCCTCTGCGGCGGCGGTTTCCGCACCCGCGCCGCCTTCCAAAACGGCCACTGGTACGGCTCGGATTTGGGCTGCTATCTCACAGAAGAGGAGCGGCAGACGGACCTTTCCTCCCTGCTGTAAAATCAACCGCAAAAAAAATTGAAGAAAAATAGAAAAAACTTTATTTTTTCTCTTGCAACCCATAGGCCTCTATGGTAAGAATGATGGCGTCATGAAGCGTTTTATCCTTTCCTCTCTCCTCGTTGCTCTGACGGGTGCTGCGTATGCCGACATTCAGGCTCCCCCCGCCTCTGAGTACACCGCCACCCGCAAGCTGGGCCGCGCGGTCGACAATATCGTTTTCGGCGTGTCCGAAATCCCCACCAGCATCTATCGCTGGAACTCCACGGAGGGTAACACCGCCGGCTGCACCGTCGGTCTCATCGACGGCGTGTCCCGCACCGCCATCCGCATGGGCTACGGCTTCTACGAGCTCGTGACCTTCTGGGCTCCCACCTACAAGTGCACCTATCGTCCCCCCTATCAGGGTTCCTGCGGTCGCAACGGCCACAAGGAATACAACGTCTGGAGCGGCTTTGCTGAGTTCCCCGAGGAAATCGGCTTCGAGAGCAAGTACAGCTACAGCCGTCTCTCCAAGGACTAATAGATTTACAAAGTACAATTTACAAATTGTAAGTTCGCGCGGCTTCGCCGCGGTATGAAGAAAGCGGTCTGACTGAGGTCAGACCGCTTTTCATTCCCCTGCCGTTTCACGTTTGCTCTGCCCTCTCCATGTTTGTGTTTTTTCTGTTGCTGGCCATTCTTCCCGTGCTGGCCGCATCCGTGTGGTGCGGGCGGCGCGGAATGGGAGCAACCGGGTTTTCGCTGGGCGGGCGCAAGGCGGGAGCGGGGATGGTAGCGGGTATCATCTCAGGCTCCTCCATCGGCGGCGGAGCGACCATCGGCACAGCGCAGATGGCGTATCAATACGGCATCGTAGCGTGGTGCTTTACGTTGGGTGTGGGGTTGGGTCTGCTGTTGCTCGGGCTCTTTTTTGCGCGGCCGCTGCGCGAAAGCGGGTTGGAGACCGTGCCGCAGTACCTCGTGCAGTGCTACGGGCGGGCGGCGGGTCCCATCGTGTCGCTGCTCTCCTGCCTCGGCATCTTCTTCGCCTGTTGCAGCAGCGTGCTGCCCGGCATCGGCATGTGCGCCGCGAGCTTCGGCATTTCCCCCGCGGCAGCCGGCGCGGTGTTGCTCGTGCTGCCCTTGGCCTACATCCTCATCGGCGGGCAAAAGGGGGCAGGCCTCAGCGGCATGCTGAAAGCAGCCCTGCTCTGGAGTGCGCTCCTGCTCGCCTCGCTCTACACCGCACACGGGCTCTTCATCGCAGGAGCTCCCGATGCCGCCGATCTTCCCGCCGAGGCTTGGAGCTTCGGCTCCCGCGGGTGGCGCTATCCGCTGAGTGCCGTCGCCGCCACCGCCATGGGCATGATGACCGCACAAATGTACATCCAAGCCCTCTACTCTGCCCGTGATGCCCGAAGCGCTGAACGCGGAGCCTACCTTGGTGCCGCCATTGCCATCCCCGTGGGGCTCATGTCCACGCTCATCGGTCTCTACGCCCGCGTCCGCCACCCCGAACTGGCAGACAGCCCGTTGCTCGCCCTCCCCTGCGTGCTGATGAACGACATCCCCGCATGGCTCGGCGGCTTAGCGATGGGCACCATCGTGCTCACCATCATCTCCTCTGCCGCCGCGCAGGCTCTCGCCATCGGCACGATGCTCTCCCGGGACTTCGGCGGTGAGCTGCTGCACATCCGCAGCGAAAAGCTCCTTCTTTTCCTCAACCGCCTCGGCATCGGCCTTGCCCTCAGCGGTGTCTGCGCCTACTGCCTCGCGCACCTCAACGCCTCCGTCCTCACATGGAACTACCTCTCCATGGCGCTACGCGGCGGCGGCATCTTCCTGCCCCTCACCCTCGCCGTGCTCACCCGCGGGCGCATCGCAGAAAAAATTCCCCGCGCGTGGATACTCGCCTCCATGCTCCTCCCCACGGCAGCCACCCTCCTCTCCGCTTACCTCAGCGACACCCCACCCGCCGGCCTACCCCTCCTGCTCTCTGCCGCCACTCTTGCCGTCGGCGCACTGCTGCAAAGAGGACAAAGCATAGAATAGAGCGCGGGGCTTTCAGCATCCCGACAAAGCTCCCTTTGTCGCCCTGCCTCTCGGGGGGGTGGGAAAGGCTTTACTCTTCCGTGGGATGGAAACAGTTCAACAGCTCCAGCAGGAAATCTTCATGGTGATCCCACAGCCGGAAGATAACGTCGAAGTAGGCAATCAGGTGGGTATCCGACCCCACCAATGAACAATCGCCGCAATGATATGCCATGGCTCCGTCCGTTGCATACTTCCACCAGCGATTCTCGGCTCTACGGAAAAGCCTCAGCAACTCCTTACTGTGCGGCGTCGGTTTCGGCTCGTAGTAGACCTCTTCCGTGCCCGGCTCAAAACGACAGTCCGACAGATATTCCAAACCGGCAAGCGTTCGATTCTGCATCAGCTCAGCAATGAAATTCTGTCTCAGCTTCACCATCTCCTTGCGATGCTTAATATGGTATGCGCTCTGTCCGCGCACACCGAAGCCGGAGGCATTTCGGACGGGTCCATTGACAAAAGCATCCCCTCGAGGCGCATCATTTTTCGGATGCGCACTGCCGGGGCTCCAGAGATTCGCAGCACGCAGGCTGTCCAAATCCCTGCAGTACTGCCTACGCAGAGCTTTGCGGAAAGAAGCCATGGTGCGTTCGTAATCCTGCGGATGCGACTCTCGGATGACACTCAGGGAATAGCGTGCAAACTCCATATGAGCCTCGTATGCAGCTTTCATCTTCGTCAGACAGGAGAGGACATCGGCACGCGGGGTACATGGCTTTACTTCAGCTTCTTCTTCCTGTGCAGACTCTTCCCCATCACCCTCTTCATCGGCATCCTCTTCATCGGCATCCTCTTCGCCCTCTTCTTCATCAGATGACTCTTCATCGCCCTCCGCTTCCTCCTCATCCGTCTCGCTTTCGTCTTCCTCCTCATCTTCTTCCGGGCGCACCATCGTCTCCGGCTCCGCCGATTCAGGATATTCGCCGTCGAGATCCTTTTTCACCGTCGTTTCCAACAGCAGAAAAAAAGCCTCGTCCTCCAAATCCTCAGACTCTTCCCACAGAGAAGGGAGAGCGGCTTTGGCGGAAGCGTCAGGCCGGGGCATAGGGTCTGCCGAACACGGAATGGCAGCCAGGCAGAAACAAACAATCAAAAGAGCATGGAGGCGAGTCATGCTCCCATCATGACATGCCCCGGCCTCTGAGTCAAGAGCGCCTGCCCGATAGCCTAAAAAAAATGGTCTGACCTTGAGTCAGACCATTTTGAGGATGTTCGTTCAGGCGCTTTTTACTCTTCCGTCGCCTCTGCCTTGTCCTCGGCATCGGCTTCGGAGATAAGGGCGTTCATGCGCTTCAGGACCTCCCCGTGCGACAGGGTGTCGTTCTTGGCGGGGGGATTGGTCAGCAGCGCGATGGTCTTCTTGTAGAGCTCGTGGCGGCGTGTCTTGTAGATGAGACTGAAGAACCACGTGTCGCGCTTCTCGTAGGCATTACCCTTCTCCGTAGCGAGGTCGAGGGCGGTCTGCCCTTCGGCGTTCTTCAGGGTCGGGTCGGCACCCAGCTCCAGCAGCAGATGCACGGCGGCGGCGTTGCCGCGCAGAGCGGCGAGCATCAGGGGCGTGTAGCCGCTGTTCTCCTGCGCGTTGAGGTCCAGCCCGCCCAGCGTGAGCATGAAGGTACTCTGCGGCATGCCGCTCCACGCCGCCCAGTGCAGCGCAGTGAAGCCGTCCTTGTCCTTGGCGTTGAGGTTGATGCCGGGTTGCGCCATGAGCGTCTTCACATACCACGTGCGCTTCCCGTCCTCGCGCCAGGCGGCGGCGGGGTCGTTGTCATGCACATAGACCGCCCACATGAGGGGCGTGCGGCCCGTGGCATCGGGGGTATTGATGAAGTCCTCGTGTTTCTTCATGCCGGCGGCCAGCTCCTTGGAGAAGGGCTTATCGACATCGTTCTCCACCCCGCCCTTGCGGATGAGGGAGATGAGGCTGTCGGTGGGGTTCTCCACCTCAAAGGGCTTCATGGCAAGGTTGCAGAGGTAGCCGAGCGCACCCATGACCGCCACGAGGATGAGCATATCCTTGATGATGGCTGCCCAGTCCGTCTTCTGTTGCACTTGTTCGTTGTCAGACATTGTATGAAAGTGGGGTTCGGGTTGAATATCAGGCTTCGCTTTCGGCGGTTTCGGCGGGGACTTCCGCCTCGGTTTCCTCGGGGCTGTGCACGTCGGCATGGGTATCCGTGGCGGCGTCATCCTCGGGGTGGTCGGAGACGAACATATCCTTGGTCAGGATGATGGCGAGCGGGGAGATGACCGCCATCACGAGGTATATCGTCCACATGAATTCGGGGGATTCCCAGAAGCCGATGTGCCCCGTGTCCATCTTAGCGGCGATGCCGTCGTAGCAGAGGTGGGCGACCAGCAGACCGCCGACCACGCCGTTGATGGGCTTGGCAATGAACATCGGCAGCGCGGAGAGGGACATGTAGGAAGCCACCTTGTCCTTGGGCGCCACGCGGGCGACGTATTCGGAGAAGCGGGGGCTGAACAGCAGCTCACCGAAGGCGAAGATGAGAATCTGCAGGCAGATGGCGAAGAAATACGCCTGCCCGATGGTCTCGATGCCCGGCAGCACGAAGTAGCACTCCGGCGGGATGGCCATGAGCACCAGCGAGAAGGCCGAGATGGACATGCCGGAAATCATGAGCTTGACCGTGGAGAACTTGTTGAGGATGGGGATGATGAGGATGAGACCCGTGATAATCACGAAGGGATTGAGCGAGTTCATGAACCCGAGCTGGAAGTCATCGCCGATGGTGCGCAGGTAGTACTGCGGCATGACGAGGAACTGCAGCGTGAACACGAGGCGCACGCCCAGCGTGAGCACGAGGAAGACGATGAGCTTCTGGAAGGCGCGCTCGCGGGCGACCTCCGCGATGAGCATCAGCGGGCGGCGGTTGGAGGTCTCGTGCTTCTGCACGCGCTCCTCCGGCACAGCGAAGAAGTTTTCATTCACGAAGCGGGTGAAGATGAAGGCCGTGGCGCTGCACGCCGTGCCGAAGTTCACCACCCAGAACAGGCCGTTCACGGGACCGGCGACATCGCGGATGGGGTCCACAATCGCAAAGCCCGCCAGCAGTGCGCCGATGTTCATGAACAGGTAGTAGAAGTTGAAGCCCGTGGGGCGGGCGCGCAGCGTGGTGAAGCGGCGGATGGACGTGGTGATACAGGGGCTCATGAAGGCCGAGCCGAAGGACATGATGGCGATGCCCGCCATCACGAACACGCGGGAATGATCCTGCGAGAGGCCGCAGACGTGCATGCCGAAGTCCGAGCCGAAGGCCATGATGAGACGCCCCGTGATGAGCACGGTGAAGCCGATGAGGTAGGTGCGCTTCAACCCGATGATGTCGCAGATGGTACCCACTGCGAACACGAACAGGGAGAGGAAGAGCGTGTACATGCCCACCCAGTAGGGGGCGTCCGCATCACGGAACCCGCAGTAGTCCTTCAGGAACAGCGAGAACACGATGATGAGGGTGAAGTAGGAGAGTCCGTCGAAGAACTGGATGAAGTTCGTCAGCCAGAAGTCCTTGCCGCACTCGCGGAGGACGCCGAACTCAGAGAAGTAGCGAACGATGAAGTTCGCGGATTTTTTTTCGGTGGATTCGCTCATATCGGTATGTGAGGAATGTGAGGGGGAATTTTTCGTTTACTGCAACACGGCGCCCTTGCTGGCGTTGGTGGCGAGCTTGCGGTAGCGCTTGAGCCACTTGCTCGGGATTTCCTGCATGGTGGGCGTCCAGTTCGCGCGGCGGGCGGCGATTTCCGCGTCGCTCAGCTCGGCGTTCATGGTGCGGGCGGGGATGTCGATGGAGATGATGTCACCATCCTTCAACAGACCGATGAGGCCGCCTTCCGCCGCCTCGGGGGAGACGTGGCCGATGCAGGCACCGTGCGTGGCACCGGAGAAGCGGCCGTCCGTGATGAGGGCGACGCTGTTGCCGAGGCCCTTGCCCATGATGTAGCTGGTGGGGGCGAGCATTTCCTGCATGCCGGGGCCGCCCTTGGGGCCTTCGTTGCGGATGACCACGACATCACCCGCCTTCACCTTGTCGGCCAGAATGCCCGCGCAGGCGGCTTCCTGGCTCTCGAAGATGACCGCCGGGCCGCGGTGCACCAGCATCTCGGGCAGCACGCCCGCCTTCTTCACGATGGCGCCCTGCTCTGCCAGATTGCCGAAGAGCACGGCGAGGCCGCCGTCCTTGGAGTAGGCGTTCTCCACGGTGCGGATGACGGCGGGGTCCTGCGTGTGCAGGCCTTCCATCTGCTCACCGAGGGTCTTGCCGCTCACGGTGGGCACATCGGTGTGCAGCGCACCGGGGATGGTGTTGATTTCGGAAAGAATCGTCATGATGCCGCCCGCGCGGAGCACATCGTGCATGTGGTAGCGGGAGGAGGGAGCCACCTTGCAGATGTTGGGCGTGCGCTTGGAAATCTCGTCGATGCGGCGCAGGTCGTAGTCGATGCCCGCCTCCGCGGCAAAGGCCAGCGTGTGCAGCACCGTGTTGGAGGAGCCGCCCATGGCCATGTCGCAAGTGAACACGTTGTCGATGCTCTTCTCGGTGATGAGGTCGCGGGGCAGCGGGGCGCCCTGCTTGGCCATCTCCACCGCGCGGCGGGCAGCGGCGCGCCACATCTCTTTTCGCTCCTCGGAGAGGGCGAGCAGCGTGCCGTTGCCGGGCAGCGCCAGGCCGAGCACTTCGCAGAGGCAGTTCATGGAATTGGCGGTGAACATGCCGGAGCAGGAACCCGCGCCTGGGCAGGCGTGGCATTCCACATAGTGCAGGTCGTCCTCGGAAATCTTGCCCGCGGTGCAGGCGGCCACGGCCTCGAACACGCTGTTGAGGTCCAGGTCTTCGCCGTTGCGGCCCTTACCCACGGCCATGGGGCCGCCGGAGCAGAAGATGGTCGGGATATTGCAGCGCAGCGCACCCATCACCATGCCGGGCACAATCTTATCGCAGTTGGGGATGCAGATGCAGGCATCGAAGGCGTGAGCGGAGAGCATCGTCTCCACGCTGTCGGCAATGAGCTCGCGGCTGGCCAGCGAGAACTTCATGCCGTGGTGCGCCATAGCGATACCGTCGCACACACCGATGAGGTTGAACTCGATGGGCGTACCGCCCGCCTTGCGGACTTCGTCCTTAATCAGCTCGGCCACTTTATTCAGGTGAACATGACCGGGGATCACCTCATTGAAGGAGTTGCAAATGGCAATGAAAGGCTTTTTGATGTCTTCATCCGTCATGCCCGTGGCGCGCATCAGGCTGCGGTGCGGGGCACGCTCGATGCCCTTTTTCGTACGATCCGATAACATAGCGCGCGTATGATACCACAACGCATGTGTGAAAGCGAGCGAAAAAAATCAGACGAAAATCGAATATCGGAATCGATCATACCGGCTTACGAATATCGGGAATTCTCTTCGGAAACAGACCGAAAAAGATTGAACATTTTCCCCTCTGACAGACTCTAACCCACCATCATGGTCTCCCCTCGCTTCCTGCGTCCCCTTCTCTGCTCGCTTCTTCTGTCCGTCATGGCGGGCGGGATGGGCTTTGCGCTGCTGATGCAGCACCGGAAGGAGACCTTTGCCGTGCGCTGGGACACCCACCCCGAACTATGGGATTGGCTGCAGGAGGCCCCCGAAGCGGCTCTCTTTGCCCTGTTGCTTGGCGCTGCCGTGGGACTGGTGGCGCAGCGATTCTGCTTTTGCCCGACAGGACACGGTTGTCGTTGGTTGAGCGGGCTCCTGACGGCATGGGGGCTCACGCTGCTGATGCCTCTCTTGGGGGCATGGAATGATGCGTGCCAAGGTATCGACGGGCCGGGGCATCTTCCCATGACCATGGTGCTCGGCGGCATTGCAGGTCTGCTGATGGCGGCTGAGGCGCTTATCGCCGCGCTGTTTTGCGCACTTTCCCGCCCGCTCAAAGGCTATCGTGCTTAGCTCACGACGCGCTCCTCGGACTCCCCTGCCACGAGGGCGCGGAGGGGGGCGTGTTCGGGGAGGCGGAGCTCGGGGTCTCGCTCCAGAATGGCAGCGGCATCACGGGCGGCGCGGTGGATGAGGCGCATGTCCGCCAGCCACTCGGGGAACTGCACGGCACCGAGGCCGCTCTGCGCCGTGCCGAGCACGTCGCCGGGGCCGCGCAGGCGGAAATCCTCCTCGGCAATCTCGAAGCCGTTGAGAGTGCGGCACATGATGTCGCACTTCTCACGCCCGGGCTCGCCCTCCTTCGTCTTGGAGAGCAGGATGCACCAGCTCTTGTGCTGCCCGCGGCCGATGCGCCCGCGCAGCTGGTGCAGCTGGGAGAGGCCGAAGCTGTCCGCATCGTTGATGAGCATGATGGTGGCATTCGGGACATCCACGCCCACCTCAATCACGGTCGTCGCCACAAGGATGCTTGTCTCCGCCGCGCGGAAGGAGGTCATCACCGCGTCCTTTTCATCGGGCGAGAGGCGGCCGTGCAGCAGGCCGATGTTCTGCTCGGGGAAAATCTCCTTCCAATGCGCAAGCTGGGCGACAGCGGAGGCGCGCTCCTGTTTCTCGCTTTCCTCCACCAGCGGGGAGACGATGTAGATTTGCCGCCCTGCCGCCAGCTCGTCGCGCATGAATTTGATGACGCGCTGCATATGGTCCGGGTTGCGGGTAGCGGTGGTGATTTCTCCCCTGCCCGGCGGCAGTTCGTCGATGACGGAGACGTCCAAATCCCCGTAGAGCGTGAGCGTGAGCGTGCGGGGGATGGGCGTGGCGGTCATCACCAGCACATCGGGCACCTCGCCCGCGGCGGAGGAGATAAAGGCCTCACGCTGCTCCACGCCGAACTTGTGCTGCTCGTCGATGACGGCGAGCCCGAGGTGCTTGGGGCGGCTCTTCTTGTACAGCAGAGCATGCGTGCCGATGAGCAGGCGCGGCGTGCCGTCATCCGCCTCCGGGGATTCGAGCACCAAGCCCGTATCATCCGCGCGACCGCCCGTGCGCAGGGAAATGGGGATATCCGTGTGCGCCAACAGGCGGCGGAAATTGCGGAAATGCTGCTCCGCGAGAATCTGCGTGGGGGCGATGAGCGCGGCGGTCTTGCCGCTGCCGATGGCATAAAGCATGGCGCAAAGGGCCACGAGCGTCTTGCCGCTGCCCACGTCGCCTTGGAGGAGGCGGTTCATCTGCCGCGGGCTCGCCATGTCGGCGCGGATTTCCTCCACACAGCGTTGCTGCGCACCGGTGAGGGCGAAGGGCAACGAATCCAACAGCTCGCGGACGTAGGCATCATCCGTGGCGGTCACCTGCCCCGCTCTCGCTTCGGAACGCGCACGCCTCCACGCCACGCGGAACTGGCGCGTGAAGCACTCCTCCAACGCGAAGCGCAGGCGGGCTTTGTCGGCATCGGCAAGCTCGGCCGGGAAATGAATATCTTGGACAGCCTGCCGCCAAGGATAGGCGGGTGCGGGGTCATAGCCCGGCGCGGGGGTGTCGGCGGGGAGCTCGCGGAGCAGCTTCCACACCAGTGTGCGGTAGTTGCGGGCGGGCATACCCGAAACCGCGCGGTAGATGGGCACGATGCGCCCCGTGTGGATGCGCTCGGCGGCGGGGGCGGTCTCCCCCGCGGGCGGGCACACGGCCATGCCCATGGCTGCGGCGACAAGGCGGGCGCCCGTGTCCTCCTCCTCCAACACTTCGAAATCGGGATTGGCGAGCGTCAGTTTGCCGCCGTAGAGCTTCACCTTGCCGTAAACGGCAAGGTTCATCCCCACCGCCAACAGCTTGGCGACATAGGGCATGTTGAACCAGCGCAGCAACAGGCGGGCGCCGTGCGGGTCCCCCTCTGCCCCCGCGGAAACTTCGAAATAGCGCTTGTAGGAGAAGCGCCACCCCGCGCTGTACACATGCACGGGCAGGCTCACGATGTCGCCGTCCGTCAGCGAGGCGATATCCGCCGACCTCCGTCTGTCCTCATAGCGCCGCGGGATGCGCGCCAACGCCTCCGCCACGGTCTCAATCCCCGCAGCCTTCAACGCTGCCAGCTCCTTCATGCTCAGCCACGAAAGTGAGCCGAGCGAAGCAGTGAGAGAAAGAGTCATAGGGGCAACCATGCGGCGAAGCCGCGAAACTTTTTGATTTGTACATTGTACATTGTACTTTGTACATCTGCGTCATCGGTTCGACTTGCCGTTGTTGATACAGCGGTAGTAGTAGTCCACGCGGGAGTGGAACCACGCCCATTTGGGGCCGGGTTTGCCGTTGGTGAGGAGGGGGGTGGGGCAGTTCTTACCGGTCCAATGGTAGTGCGGCACCACACGGCGCTGGTTGATGCCGTAGCGCTTCATGAGCAGGGCGGTAAGTTTCGCCGCGCGGTCCCATGTTTTGAAATGGTTGTGGCCACGATTTTCGCATTCACACATCTCAATGCCGATGGAGTTGTGGTTGCCCGCGGCATTGCCCGCGTGCCAGCCGGTTTCGCTCAGCGGTAGGTTCTGCACCGCCATGTACTGGTCCACCGTGAAGTGCCAGCTCTTGGTGGAGAAGGCGCCGCGGCAAAGAGCACGGGAATGTTGCATAGCCGTGGCGGTACTGCTGTGGTTGGCCGTGCTGTGGATGGTGATGAAGGTGGGCTTCAGTCGCTTGGCCCCACGGCGGGGCTTCAGGTTGGAGGGCATGATGCGCACCTTAATATTGACCTCCTTCGCCATCTGAGAAACGGAGCGGGGAACGATGGGCGTATTCACCGAGCGGAACTGCACCGCGGCAGGCGTGCGCAGCAAGCGGGAGCTCCCCTGTTGGCACCCCGTAGCGACCAGAAGGGCACAGACAGCCACCGAGAACAGGGAGAGGAGGGATGCGGGACGAATCATGTCCTTATCATGCCACGTCCATGTTCCCAAAGCAAGCGCAAAGCTCGTCACACTGAGGTCGGATACGCGCTTCACCTCCCCCCGATGAGCCTCGATGTTCCGTTCGTCCTCGCATCAGATACAAGGAGCTCCGCATACACAACCTTCATTGCGAAATCTTCCCTGCGGGGCTTCTCTTTCTTCCTTGAAATGGCACTTCCGTTGCGTTATACTCTCTGCGTCATGAAGAAACTCCTCTCTCTTCTCCTCACCGCGTGCTGTGCCTCTGCGTTCGCGCAGGAGGCAGATACACGCCCGAACCTGCTTTTCATCATCACGGATGACCACGCCGTCGGTGCGCTGGGCAGCTGTGATGCGGACACGCCCCTGCCGCTGCCCGGTTTCCGCCGTCTGGCTAACGAAGGCATGACCTTCGACCGCGCCTATTGCGCCAACTCGCTCTGCGGCCCCTCCCGCGCCTGCATGTTCACGGGGCGCCACTCCCACAACAATGGCTTTGTGCGCAACGAAGGCGGTGCCTCCTTCGACCCGAACCAGCCCACCTACCCGCAGATGCTGCAGGCCGCGGGCTACCAGACGGGCGTGGTCGGCAAGTGGCACCTCATCTCCCAGCCCCGCGGCTTCGACAGCTGGCAGGTGTTCCCCGGTCAGGGCTCTTACTGGAACCCCGCCTTTGAGCAGCTCGGCGCCGAAGGCAAGACCGTCACGCACGGCGTGCGCGGCTATGTGACGGATGTCGTCACCAACATGGCCATCAACTGGATGGAGAACCGCGATAAGAACAAGCCC
>CALBJX010000036.1 GCA_937893015.1 uncultured Verrucomicrobiales bacterium
CCACGGGTATCGTGCACATCTCCTCCACCTTCAACAACACGGTGGTGAGCGTGACCGACCTCAAGGGCAATGTGATCGGCTGGTCCTCCGCCGGTAAGCTCAACTTCAAGGGCAGCCGCAAGAGCACCGCTTATGCCGGTCAGGTCGTTTGCCAGGACGCTTGCCGTCAGGCCATGGGCCACGGCCTCAAGGAGGTCGAGGTTCGCGTGAAGGGCCCGGGTTCGGGTCGTGAGTCCGCCGTGCGTGCGGTGCAGGCCATCGGTCTGGAGATTTCCTCCATCGCTGATGTGACCCCCATCCCCCACAACGGCTGCCGTCCTCCCAAGGCTCGTCGTGCCTAATCCCATTAACCTTTAACTGATAGAAACATTATGGCTCGTTATACAGGTCCTACCGCCAAGATCAGCCGCCGTTTCGGTGTTGAGCTCTTCGGTGCCAGCAAGGCTTTCGCCCGCCGTCCCTTCCCCCCGGGTCAGCACGGTGCCCGCGCCGGTCGCAAGAAGAAGTCCGACTACGGTATCATGCTCGCCGAGAAGCAGAAGCTCCGCTTCATGTACGGCGTGCTCGAAGGCCAGTTCCGCAAGTACTATGAAGAGGCCAGCCGTCGCCGCGGTGTGACGGGTGATATCCTCCTTCAGCTGCTGGAGACCCGCCTCGACAACGTGATCTTCCGCCTCAACTTCGCCAACACCCGCGCTGCTGCCCGCCAGATGGTGACGCACGGCCACGTGACGGTGAACGGCAAGAAGGTGAACATCCCCTCCTACTGCGTGAAGCCCGGTGACACCGTCACCATCGCGGCCAAGGCCCGCTCTCAGGCCCTCGCCAACCGCTTCGTGGAGCTCGCCGCCAACGCCACCACGCCCGATTGGCTGGAGGTTGACGCCGCTAAGCTCTCCGCCAAGGTGGCCCGCATCCCCTCCGTGGAGGAAATCGCCCCCATCGTGAACGTGCAGCTCATCGTCGAGCTCTACTCCCGATAAACAGGGCGCGGTTTACCGCACCTTTCAAAAAAACCGCATGGCAAGCGCCATGCGGTTTTTTTGTGCGGGAGAAGCGAGATAAATGAGCGATTTGTCGAACCTCCAACTTCCCGACAAATCCCATTTGTCGGCGGGGCGCCTCAAATCTTGATGGGAGCCTTGGGCGTAAAGGGGTCTTCTTCCCGTTGCTCCTGCAGCTTCTTTTGCTGCTCTTCGCGCTTCTTCCTATCCTCTTCGTCGAAGGGATTGATGCGTTTGCGTTTGCGAACGGGATCCAGCGGGTGGGCTTCCTCCTTGGGCTTTTCTTTCTCGATGATGGTGATGCCGGATTTGGGTTTGCCGAAAAAGAGTTCATCGAACTTGGATTCGTTCTCCTTCCGGTCCTTGCCGTCGTCCATGATGTCGCGTCCTTCTGCGGAACGCTTGCGTGCATCGTTCATGGCTTCTTCCTCTTCTTCCTCCTTGCGGTCATCGGCATGGAGACGGGCTCCCGGTTCCAGAATGGCATCAGCGGCGGAAGGGGTGCGGGGCGTGGAGGTGAGCAGCTGCTCATTCTTGTCCAATTCCCGCGTGGCAGCCGCAACCGATTTCGTATCTTCCTTGTCCAGAATGTCGTCCTTGTTTACCTTGGGCTCTTCTGCAGGCTGCTCCGCGGCGGCCTCAGCAGACGCTTCCTGCGTCGGCTGCTGTTCTTCGCTTTGGGGCGCTTCTTTATTGGCTCTGTCTTCCGCCAGTCGCGCGGTGGGTTCCGGGATATCGGCAACACTGGCAGGGCTTGTCAGCGGGTTTGGCGTCGGCGGCAGGGGGCGCACGTCGGGCCCCTGTTTCTCGGGCTTGGCCGTCAGGGTCTCCAGAATGCTCGGTTGCACGGCCTGCACATGGCGCGTCGGCAGCGTGTCGCGCGTTATTCCGTCGATGCGGCGACGGATGACGTCGGAATACTCCTCTCGCACCTTGGGGTGAATATTGAAGCCGAGGGCGTAGCGACGGCGGATGATGGACCAATCGCCCTGCTCGGCAATCAGCGTTGCACCATTGCGGTAGAGCAGCTTGGACACGTTTGCGCTATGAATGGGGCTGCCCGTGGGCAGCTCGGGGCAGATGAGACGCAGCGCAAGCAGCAGGTCATTATCGTATGTCTGTAGCAGCGGGTGGTAGGCTCGCTGCTCCTTCCGAGCTTCTTTGGCCAGATTGAGGCACATCATCAGCATGGCTCGCGCCTGATCGGGGTCGGCTTTCAGCGGGTAGAGAGACAGATAGTCATGGCGCTCATCGGTGTGCAGGGCAAAGATGTCTTCCTCTGTGCCGAAGAGGTAGAACAGCCCGTAGTTCTTGTAATGCTTGCGGAGCCCATTTTCTTCCTCGCCCTCGGGGATGCGCATCTCGGGGGAGACGACGAGGTAACGCCCGTCGCGGAAGGCAAAGCTGAGCATCAGACTGCAGTCGGTCATCCCTTTGCCGCTCACGCATTCCGCGAGGTAGACGCCCGTGAGGTCTTTGAGATCGAAATCTTCCTCCAGATAGCGGACCTCCGGCTTCTTGTTGCCCTTGTAGATGAAGTCGCGGATATAGTTGAGATGCACGACATCGTCTGCGGGGCCCGCGATGGTGGTGTCTCTCGCCGTGCTAACCTGCCATCGCGGCGCCGAGGGAGACGGAAGGCAGAGGAAGAGCGCGAACTCCGCCATGCAGAAGACGGCAACCCATGTGCGAACATGTTGCAGCTTTTTCTGCGATTGTCGCCACATGACGAGGGCGATGAAGGGAATCAGCAACAGCGCACAGAGCGGGAGGCAGATGAACAGACCGATGACCCACAGCACCGCCAGCAGAAGCGGCAGGTGTGCCGCCCAGAGGCCGAGGCGCAGAACTTTGTTCAGAAAGGAAGAGGTGGTGAGTTCGTACATGGCGGAGAGTGGTCAGAGGCGAAGGAGAACGGGCACGGCGGGGGCGGGGGTGTCCGCCACGAAGCCGATGTCGGCGGTCGGCACCCAACCGCGCGTGCCGTTGGCGTAAATCCTAACATAGCACCAATCGCCGCGTTTGGCAAGCACTTGTAGCGGGGTGGAGAGGGTTAATTCCATGATGAGCCCGCCTTGGGTGTCCGCCGAGCTGCGCAGCTGCGTGGCGGTGGTGACGACGGCATCTGTCTCCGCCGCGACGGAGGCGGGCGTGGGGGCCTCGCGCGTGGCGTAGTAAAGCGCGTTGAGCCCGCAGAGCAGGCAGAGCACCAGCGTGAAGCCGGCGGCGAGGTTGAGGCGCGGGGTGGCTTGTGCGCGGCGGGCAAAGAGCAGGGCCAGCAGCAGGGCGAGCAGCGCGGTGAGGATGATGCCGAGCACGCGCAGTTGGTCCGGCGTCAGATAGGTGAAGACCTCGTCCTCGGGCAGCAGCTCGGGGAGCACGGCCCCCTCCTTTCGGCGCAGGAAATCGAGGTTGGCGCGGGCTTCCGCCAAGCCGGGGTCGAGGCGCAGGGCGCGGGTGTAGAGCAGGGCGGCCTCGCCTGTTTTGCCGAGGCGGTAGGCGCAGTTGC
Organism: uncultured Verrucomicrobiales bacterium; assembly: GCA_937893015.1. Taxonomy (GTDB): domain Bacteria; phylum Verrucomicrobiota; class Verrucomicrobiia; order Verrucomicrobiales; family Akkermansiaceae; genus Akkermansia. Next base: position 3,514 of record CALBJX010000036.1, read on the forward strand.
CCTTGTTGTAGAGCACGCGGGCCTCCTGCCCCTCGGGCACGGGTGTCTGCTCCAGCCATTGCAGGGCGTGGCTGTACTGCCCTGCCTTGTAGGCTTGCTCCGCTTCGTCGGTGGTCTCGGCGGCCTGCGCAGCGGGCAGCAGGCAGAGCAGGAGCAGGGCGGCCGTGCTCAGGGCTTTGCGCAGGGCGCGGAGCATGGCGCTCTTTTCCTCGGGGCTCAGGCTGGTGCCCGCGTCGGGGCGGAAGGCTTCGTCGTCGCGGCGGTCGAGGATGGCTTGCAGCTCGGGCGTCAGACGCTCGGTGGGCACGCGGCTCTCGATGCAGCTGCCGATGCCGCGCAGGAAGGCGAGGGCATCCGTCTCATGCGCGAGGCGGTCGAGCTCCTTCTCCCGCGCACGCTCGGCGGCACCCGCGGCATAGCGGCGGCGCAGGATGCCCCACAGGGTGCACAGCAGCACCGCGGCGGCGGGCAGGTAGAGGAGGTAGAGCAGGGGGCGCGGCAGGGTGAAGGGGCGGCCGTAAAGCTCAGCGGGCAGGTAGCCGTAGATGTCGCTCATCTCAGCGATGGGGATAGTGCCCGCGGGGGGCGGCTCTGCGGCGACGGCGGCGGTGCTGTCCCCCGCGGTGTCGGACTTGCGCCAGGGCAGGGCGATGGGGGCGGTGCGCACCTGCTTGTAGTCCATGCTCTGCGGGTCAAAGTAGCTGAAGGCGAAGGAGGGGATGCCGCGCACCTCCGCCGTGGGGCGCATGAGGCGGCTGAACACCATGCCGATGGTTTCTCCGTTGGCGTTGAGGAGGGGCTTGCGGGTGGCAGGGACGAGTTTCCAGCCGGCGGCGTCCTCGGGCTCTGGGCATTCGAGCTGCTCCATATTGCCGGTGCCCTGCACGATGATTTCCACCTCCGCCACCTCGTTCATGGCGAGCTCGGTGGCGCTTGTCTTGGCGGAGAGGGTGAAGGTGCCGACGGCGTGGGCGTAGTCCGCCGGGGCGGCGGGGGGCAGGGGCAGGGCCCCGAGGCTCAGCACGGGGAGGGTGGCATCCGCCCGCGCGGAGCCGAAGAAGCCTTGGCGCTGCGCGATGACGATTTTGCCGCTGATGTCGGCGTTGCCCTCGCGGAAGGGGGTCAGGATGCCGTCATATTCCGCCGTGCGCCATGTCTGCCCCTTGGCGAAGGCGGTGGGGGCGGCGGGGAAGACGTGGGATTGCAGGATGGCGGGCAGGCCCATCAGCGCGGGGCGGAAGGTGCCGGCCCGCACGTTGACGGAGGAGATGGTGGGGGCGAGGGGGGCATCGCAGTCCCCGGGCAGGAAGAGTTTGACGGCGGCGCGGACGGGTTGGTCTACATAGGGCTCTTTGTTGGCCGTGTACCAGAGCGCACCGAATGTGATGGGGCTATCCTGCCAGCGGATTTCGCCGGTGCTCACGACGGGCAGGGGCGGCACGGTGACTTTTTCCTTGCGGCCGGAGCGGTATTCCAGCTCAATGCCCTCGATCGTGAGGTCGCCGGGGGCATCCGGCACCACGACGATGGGCAGGATTTCCGCAGGAGGGGCATCGGGGTGGAAGGGGTCCTGGCCGACCTGAGGGGAGAGCGCTTCCAGACGGGCGCGTTGCACGGCGGGTCTGCCTTTCAGGAAGAAGACGTCCTCGTTGACCTCGGTGTCGATGAGGTAGAGAACGACTTTTTCACCGGGCACGGCCACGCCCGTGGACCAGACAGGGGTGACGGCGGCGGGGGCGTGGCTGCCGAGCAGCATCGCCAAGGCACTGAGGAGGAAAAGAAAATATCGCATGGCGGATAGGGAAAAATATCAGTAGTCTTTCTTGGGCGGGCGGGCGGGAAGCTCTGCGTGCGGGATGGGGGAGCCGTCTTCTTCGTCGAGGTGCATCTGCAGGATGGAGGCGGCGCGCTGCTCGGCTTTCTCTTTCTTGTTTTCGGGATTCGGTTCGGGGGCAGACTGCTCGTCCTTGTCCTGTTGCTGTTGCTCTTGCTGCTGATTCTGCGAGTTTTGTGGCTCGTTCTGCTTGTCGTTCTCGTCCTGCGGGTTCTGCTGCGGGTCGTTCTGTTGATTCTGCTTGTCGTTCTGCTGCTCGTCCTGCTTGTCGTTCTTGTCCTGTGGGTTATCCTGCTTGTCGTTCTGCGGATTCTCCCGGTCCTGACCGTCCTGTTTGTCGTCGTTCTGCTCGTCCTGCTGTTGGTCTTGCTTATCCTGATTATCCTGCTGATTTTGGTCGTTCTGTTGGTCTTGGTTATCCTGATTCTCCTGTTGCTGTTGGCTCTGCTGCTCTTCCTGCCGCTTGATTTCTTCTTCCAGCACGCGGATGAGCTCTTCCGTGCGGGCTTTGTTGACGGCGGCGGGGCGCAGCTCGGGTTGCAGTTTCAGCGCCGCGGCGTAGGAGGTGATGTCTTCCTTCAGCTCGGTGACGATGCCGCGGAGCTGCTCAAGGGTGGGGCCCTGCTGCTGCTTGGCGGGGGCGTCGGGGTCGTCATCGGGGCTCTCGGCGGGCTTGTAGAGCTCCTTGAGCTTGGCGAGGGTGGCCTGTGTGTTGGTGTTGCCGATGCCGCAGAGGGCGGTGGCCTGCAGGGCGGGGTCGCTGTCCAACAAGGCGCACGAAAAGTGTTCCTTGGCCTCCTCTCCGTTCAGGGATTTGAGCATCGTCGCCTCGCGGTAGTGGCGCAGAGAGGAATCGCGCACGACGGCTTGTGCCTGCCCCGCGAAGAGGAGGGGCAGCAGCGCGAGCAGCGGCAGACCGCGGCGCGGCAGCCGCCAGTCCGTGCCGCAGAGAATCGCCGCGATGAGCAGCAGCAGCGCCGCCGCCGCAAAGGGGGCGAAGAGGTCGTTCGGCACCTTGTTGACGGAGAATTCCTCCTCATGCCGCGCGAGTTTGCGGACGGCGCGGCGGGCGAAGTCCGCGAGGTCGCTATGCCCCGTCATGCGGAAGTAGTCGCCGCCTGTGGCCGTCGCGAAGCGTCGCAGGGATTCCTCGTCCAGTTTGCTGATGACGTGTTTGCCGTCCGCATCCTGCCACAGGCCGTTGTCGCCCTCGGGGTCGGGGATGGCTCCGCCCGCCTCCGTGCCGATGCCCACGGCGATGACCAGGAGATGCTTGTCTTTGGCCTCCTCGGTGATGTCCTTGCGGTTGTCGGTGGTGTCCTCTCCGTCGCTGAGGAGCACCAGCGCGTTGGTGCCGTCGGGCGCACTGCGTTCAAAATCCTGCATGGCCTTGCGGAGCACCTTGTTGAAATCCGTGCCGCCGGAGCCCGCCCAGCCGCGGTCCACCTGCTCCAAGGCGTCGCGCAGGGCGGTGTGGTCGTAGGTGAGGGGGACGACCAGGTCCGCCTCACCCGAGAAGACGATGAGCCCGATTTTGTCCTCGGGCAACGCATCGATGAGCTCGTAGGCCGCGGCGCGTGCTTCCTCCAGACGGGAGGGTTTCACGTCCTGCGTCTCCATGGAGCGCGAGATATCCAGCGCCAGCAGCAGGTTGCGGGACGCGGCGGTGGCGCCCGCCTCGCTGTAGCCCTTGATGGGGCGGGCGAGGGCGACGAGCAGCAGCGTGAAGGCCAGCAGCCCGCAGATGCCGCTGCACAGGCGGTGCCACGGGGCTCGCTGCGTCACCAGCGCTTTCTCGTGCGCGGGGGACACCAGCCTGCGCCACGCCGCCCCCGCGCGGCGGTGGCGGAACAGCGCCGCAGCGGCAATGAGGAGGGGCAGCACGAGGCCCCACAGGACATGGGGATAGAGAAAGCTCACGGGGCGGGGCGGGGAAGGGTGAAGTTCAGCAGGAGCCCGAGGGCGAGCAGCAGCGCGGCCGCGGCCAGCGGGTAGGGGAAGAGCTCATCGTAGGTGATGAGGGTGCGGCGTTTGGCATCCGTCTTTTCCAGACTGTCGATGAGGTCAAAGGCGCGCTGCAGTTTTTCGCCGCTGCTGGCGTGGTAGTATTTGCCCCCCGTGCAGTGGGCGACCTCTTTCAGCGTCTTGGAGTCGAAGGCGTCCACATCGGAGGTGTAGCGCGAGATGCGTTCATCCTGCCCGATGGCGATGGTGAAGATGCGGATGCCGAGCTCGGCGGCCTGCTTAGCGGCCTCCGTGGGGGTGAGCGTGCCGCGGTTGCTCACGCCGTCCGTCACCAGAATGAGCACTTTCGACTTGGTTTCCTTGCGGGCGTGCAGGCGGGTGGCGGCAGAGGCAATGGCAGTGCCGATGGCGGTGCCGTCCGCCTCGATGTAGCCCGGGCGGGCGCGCCCGAAGCGGTCGGCGGTGTCGAGGTAGAAGCCTGTGATGATGTGCTTGACGAGCCCGTGGTCCAGCGTGAGCGGGCTGCACAGTTTGGCCTTGCCCGCGAAGGCGACGAGGCCGATGCGGTCGTTCGGGCGCCCGTCGATGAACTCGTTGATGACCTGCTTGGCGGCGGTGAGGCGGTCGATGGGCACGCGGCGGGTGCGCCCGCGCTCATCGGTGACGGAGAAAATCATATCCTGCGCGGACATGGAGCCCGAGAGGTCGCAGGCAATCATGATATCGATGCCGCTCACGCTCTGCTCCTCGTGGCGGTTGAGCCACTGCGGGCGGGCGAGGGCGAAGACGACGGCGACGGCGGCGAGGGTGAAGAGCAGGGGCCCCACGCGGCCCGCGAGGGTGGCGGGGCGCGTCAGCTTGTCCGCCACGAAGCGCAGGGTGGGGTGGGTGACGGCGGCGATGGTGCCCTTGCGGCGGCGCAGCAGCAACAGCGCGAGCACGGGCAGCAGTGCCCAGAGCCACAGCGGCTCCGCGAGCACGAATTCGCGCACTTCCTCCGCCTGTGGGGCGGTCGCGGCGGCGAGAAGGAGAGCCGCGCTGCTCATGCCTCACCTCCTTCCTTGTCGGGGTGGGCGGCGGCTTCCGCACGCGCGGTGTCGAGGCGCAGCAGCAGGTCGCGGGCACGCCCCATCAGGGCGCGGCAGGGGGTGCCGTCCGTCTGCTGTTCTGCGGCGTACTTGTAGCCGGCGAGCTCATCCAGCAGCTCGCGCAGTTCGGGGCGCAGGGGGGCGGGCACCCCGGCCAGAGAATCCATGCGCTGGGAGAATTCCTCCTGCGTTTCGTAGAGGGCGGGGTCTTCCGTGCAGCCTGCAAGGTAGGTGCGCAGCAGCAGGGAGAGTCGCAGGGCGCAGGGGCGCAGGGGCGGCAGCTCCTCCTCCAGCTGCGCGAGGGCGGCCAGCGCGTGGTCCAGCGGGCTGACTGTCGCCGCAGCCTGCCGCCGGCGGCGGGCGCGAATCACCACGCACACGACGGCAACCAGCACGGCAAGCACCACGAGCAGCGCGAGGCCGCCGCCGATGAGGCTTTCCCACGTCACAAACGCCTCCGCGGGGAGCTCGGGCTCCAGCGTGGGGATGGCATCGAGGATGTTGGCGGGGGCGTCCGGCATGCGGGTCAGTGGGTAAAGAGCTTGCTGCGGCGGGCGAAGAGCGCACGCAGGGCGGGGATGAAGTCTTGCGTGGTGAGGAGGTCGAGCGCATCGATGCCGAGGCGGGCAAAGACCTCGCTCCACGCGCGGCGGTGTGCGGCGACGGCGTTGCGGTGCGCTTCCCGCAGGGAGCGATCGTTCAGGTCGGCTTCAAACATCTCGCCGCTCTCGGGGTCGTAGAGTCGCACGGAGCCTGCGGCGGGCAGCTCCAGCTCGGCGGGGTCGGCAATGCGGATGGGGATGAGCTCGTGGCGGAAGTGCAGCTTGCCGACGGCTTGGCGGTCCGGCTCGCCGAGGAAGTCGCTCATTTGGATGACGAGGGCACGCTTGCGCTGGGTGCGGATGATTTCGGCGGCGATGTCCTCCGCGCTGTCATCCGCCGCGGCGGCGGGGGCGGAGAGGATTTCGCGCACGATGCGGCGGCACTGTGTCATGCCCTTGGCGGGCGGCAGGTAGAAGTGCGGGCGGCAACCATAGAGCAGCAGCCCCACCTTGTCGCCGTTGAGCGCGGCAGAGTAGGCCAGCACGGCGGCGATGCGGGCGGCGTACTCCAGCTTGCTGTCGCTGCTCTGCGCCCCGGCGTAGGTCATGGAGGCGCTGGTGTCCACCGCGAGCAGCAGCACCTGCTCACGCTCCTCGCGGAAGGTGCGGACGTAGGGCACGCCCGTGCGCGCCGTCACCTTCCAGTCGATGAAGCGGGGCTCGTCCCCGGGCACGTATTCGCGGTACTCGTGGAAATCAAGCCCCTGCCCGCGGAAGCCCGAGCGGTATTGCCCCGCAAAGGTTTCCGTAGTCAGTCGGCGTGCCTGCAACTCAATGCGGCGCACCTTTTGCATGATGTCCCGAACCTTGTCCATCGCGTGTGTCCCGTTTACGGCACGGGCACCTTGGAGAGGATGCTGTCAATCACGTTGTCGCTCGTCTTGTCGGCGGCTTCCGCCTCGTAGGAGACGAGGATGCGGTGGCGCAGGATGTCGTGGGCGAGGTCCTTCACATCCTGCGGGGTCACATAGCCGCGCCCGCGGGTGAAGGCCAGCGCCTTGGCGGCCAGCGCCATGTTGATGGAGGCGCGGGGGGAGGCGCCGGCGCGCACCATGCCCTCCAGCTTGCGGTCCACCTTGCCGGGTTCGCGGGTGGCGCGCACGAGGTCCACAATGTAACGCTGCACGGCGGGGTCGATAAAGATTTCGTTCACCAGCGCGCGGCTTTCCTCAATCTCCTCGGGGGTGACGACGGGGGAGGTGGTCGGTGCACCCTTGGTGCTGCTCATCATCTCCAGCACCTTGAGCTCTTCGTCGCGGGTGGGGTAATCCACCATCACTTTGAAGAGGAAGCGGTCGAGCTGGGCTTCGGGGAGCTGGTACGTGCCCTCCTGCTCGATGGGGTTCTGCGTGGCGAGCACCAGGAAGGGGTCGGGCAGGGCGTAGGTGGTTTCGCCCAGCGTCACCTGGCGTTCCTGCATGGCTTCCAGCAGGGCGCTCTGCACCTTGGCGGGGGCGCGGTTGATTTCGTCCGCCAGAATCAGGTTGGCGAAGACGGGGCCCTTCTTCGGCGCAAACTTGCGTTCATCGGGGTTGTAAATCATGGTGCCCAGCAGGTCGGCGGGCAGCAAATCGGGCGTGAACTGGATGCGGGAGAAGGCGGCTTGCAGCGTGCCTGCCAGCGCCTTGACGGAGAGCGTCTTGGCAAGGCCGGGGACACCCTCCAGCAGCACATGCCCCTTGCAGAGCAGGCTCAGGATGAGGCGGTTAATCAGCTCCTGCTGGCCGATGACGACCTTGCCCATCTCGCGGCGGACCGCACTCACCCATGCGGACTTCTGCGCAATGCGTTCGTTGAATTCCTGTGTGTTCATCGTCTTGGTATGTCCCTATTCTACACGCTCGCGCGTGCGAAATCAAGTTTTTCCTGTCTCTGACCATAGATGCATGGCGTCCTCTCTGCGTTCAATATTCATCCTTGAGCTTACACTCGCTCGATGGTAGCATGGGGGCATGCAGCTCTCCCTCGCCCCCATGCAGGATGTCACGGACCTCGCCTTCATGCGGACACTGGTGCGCATCGGCTCCCTGCCGGATGTGTTCATGACGGCCTATTTCCGCAGCACGCCGACCACCTGTGCACTGGCGGAGCAGAACCTGCGCTGCCTGACGGAGAATGAGACGGGTGTCCCCGTCATCGCCCAGTTGGCGGGCAGCGAGGCCGCGGCACTCGTGCGCGACGCTCGGTACTTGCAGACGCTGCCCGCGGCGGGCATCAATCTGAATGCGGGCTGCCCCTCGCCGCTGGTAAACCGCCACGGCGCGGGCGCGGGCCTGTTGCGCGAGCTGCCGAACTTCCGCGCCGTGGCCTGCGCCTTGCGCGAGGTCGTGCCCGCGGGGCAGTACAGCATCAAGACCCGCCTCGGCTGGGCCGCGACGGAAGAATTCGAGGGCGTGCTGGAGGTCATCGCCGCCGCTTGCCCCGATGCCGTGATGGTTCACGCCCGCACGCGGAAAGAACTTTACGGCGGCACCCCGCATGCCGAGGCTTGGGCACAGGCTGTTCGCACGCTGAACTGCCCCGTGTGGGTGAACGGCGATATCACCACGGCGGCACAGGCCCGCGAAGCTCTGGAATCGAGCGGTGCGGCGGGTGTCATGCTCGGCCGCGGTGCCGTGCGCAACCCCTATGTCTTCCGCGAGCTGCACGGCGGCCCCGCTCCTACCCCCGAGGACATGCAGCACTACTACCGCGTCCTCATCGAGGAAACAGGCCGCATCTTCGGCGACCGCCGCACGGACAAGGGCCACTGCAACCGCATGAAAAAATACCTCGCCTTCTGCTACCCGGACTTCACCCCCGAGCAGGAATACCGCCTCCGCCGCTGCACCGATGTGCGCGAGATGGCGGACATCCTTGCCGCGGGGCGGCACGGCAAATGAGCAGTTTGTCGAACTGAATGTACGAAGTACGATGTACGATGTACGA
>CALBJX010000037.1 GCA_937893015.1 uncultured Verrucomicrobiales bacterium
CCGTCGGGCGCTTTGTCGGACGATAGGTCCCGCGAGAGTAGATAGCCGCCGGAGCCCAATAAAGCCCGCATAGCTAACGCTATGCGGGCTTTTCCATTTATAATTTATAATTTATGATTTATAAAGTATAAAATTCGTGCGGCTACGCCGCAGGGGAGGGAACCCCGCCTGAGGTGTCGTCAGACGGGGCCTTGGTTGATGAACAATCAGTTAAATGCTACGCCGGAGGCATCCTGCGTGATTGTGATGGCTTCGACAAGAGCCCAGATGGCACTGACGATGCCCAAAATGCCGAAGGAAATCAGGGTGATACACAGCTGGGCGATACCCTTGCCTGTGTACCCGGCGTAGAAATTGTGAATTCCTAATGAACCGAGGAGAAGTGCTAAGATGATGTAGGCAACTCGGGATTTCGGTGTGGATTGTGCTTGTGTTGACATGGTAGTGGATGGTGTGTGTTGCGTATGAGGGCGAAGGATCAACGCTTCATGGCCTTGTTTCTTCGCTTGTTGGGAGTATAGCGTATTTCCAATGCGATAGACAATAATCTCCCGGTTATCAAGGCAATAGATGTTGGTTCGTTATGTTTCTATGCTCTTCTTGTTTCGTTGCGGGGAATTCGTATTGCTTGATTTTGAAGCCCTTTTGAAAAAACTGCTTGATATCGCATTGGAAAACAGCTATGCGACAGTCTCGAGACTTCAGCGTTTGTCGGTGATGGACGTCCTGTTTGTCAGGTGGGGGAGAAGCACCGAATCAGGTGGCGTATTTCCTCATCTACGTCGCCTTGGCAGCCTGCGGCGGCAAGGAGATGCGGGGGGAGTTCGGGGGTGGCTCCGTAGCAGAGGAGTTCGTAGACGATGTCGGCATGGCCTCGTGCGGCGGCGATGACGAGGGCGGGGATGCCTGCGCGGTTGCAGGCGTTCGGCGAGGCATTGTGGTAGCGCAGCAGTGTGTCGGCACTCTCGCGCAGCCCGTAGGCAGCGGTGTTCCAAAGGGAGGCGTTGAAATAGGCGGGGTTGTCCGTGTGGGGCTCCCATGGGTCAGGGATGGGGAGTCGGTCGATGTCGGGGTAGCGTTCGTAGATGCTTTCCAGCACGCGGCGGCTGTGTTTGCGGCGGCGTTTGTCCTCTGCCTCGCGATAGGGGAGGCGGGCATTGCAGCGGAACTCATATTCGGCCATGTAGAGGGGCGATTGGCCGTCCGTATCCCACGTGACGCAGTCGCTCGGTATCAGGAAGGGCGAGGCTCCGGCATCCAAAAGCTCGCGAACCAGACCGACATCGGAATCCGCGATGGCGAATGCGAGAGGTATCGTCCAGATGTCCTCGCCATCTGGGTTGGGGTTGACTCCCATGTTCAAGAGACGGGTAACGACTCGATAGTACCCGCGTACAACGGCATCGAGGAGAGGAGTGCTGCCACTGCAGCTGTCTTCGATAAAAGGGTTAGCACCTGCATCCAAGAGCAGATGGACGAGAGACGCATCATCGGAAGTTCCTCTGAATACCTCCATCAGCGGGATGGCATCCTCTCCGTCTCCGGATGGGTCTGCGCCGTATTCCAACAGCAGAGAGACGAGGGCGGCGTGCCCGTGGAGGGCTTCGCACAGGGGAAGGACGATTTCGTCATCATCGTGTTGATAGAGGGGCTCATTCGGGTTGACTCCTGTTTCCAGCAGGCGTTTTAGCCAAGCGGGGTCTCCGTGTTCGAGGAGAATGTCCATGGCTGCCATGGCATGCGTGCGCGGGATGCGGTATTCGTGCGGCCATTCCGCCGGTGTGGGGATGCTGATGCCTGCTGCCTCCAAATCGCGGAGGAGTGTCTGAAAGGCGGCTTCGTTAAAAATAGGTGCTTGGTAGGTGAGGCGGCGTTCGCGGTCGCGCAGCCCGGCCAGCAGTTCCTGATTGCCTTCCGCTGCGGCTTCCTTCATTTGTTCGCGGCAGAGTTCGAGCAGGGGACGCTGCATCATTTCCTTTTGCCCGCGATAGAGCGGTTCGCGGTGCAGGGCGGCTTCCTGACGTTCTTCTTCGCTAAATGCCTCTTCCGTGGCTCCTGCTTCCTCCAGCGCGTATTCGACACTGCCTTTGTGGGCGATGATAGCGGTCAGCAGTAGTGGCTTGCCGTTGCCGCCGCGGCTGTTCGGATCGAGCCCTTCGGCGATGAGGTGGCGGATCAGATCGCCGTCATTATAACGGAGCGCATCGGCGAAGCTGAGGGTATGGGGGTACTGTTTTTCAGGATAGTGCTGTTTCATAGGGGTGGCGGGAGTATAGCCCTGATTCCTGTGCTTGGCAAGCATAATGTGGCCATGCCAAAGGAGAACTGTTACCATGAAAAATGCAAAAAGTCAGAAATTTGTCTTGCCTTTCCGTAAGAAAGGGAGTATAAGAAGCGACCACTTCTCCGCAGTGATGCGGGATTAACCTTTACCAAATACACAATTATGTCCAAGCACTCCACCCTCAAGGCTACCGGTACCGTTGGCGGCAAGCGTTCCGTCCTCAAGCGTTTTGAACGTGTCAAGCTCATGAAGGAGCGCGGTCAGTGGAAGGAAGGTCAGAGCCCCATCGGCCTGCCCAAGACCAAGTTCGAGTCCTGATGTGACCCACTGAGGGTAACACAACAATTTTTGCGGAGCCTCTCGGTCACACAACCGGGAGGCTTTTTTCTTAAACGATACGGAAGTTCTGATTATGGCTGATGACAGCTATCCCGCCGCGCCGGAAGGCAGTGTGCGTCTCAATAAGTTCCTTGCGTCCTGCGGCTATGAGTCCCGCCGCGCTGCGGACCGCCTCATCGAAGAGGGTCGTGTGGAGGTGAACGGCAAGGTGGTGGACACGCCCGGTCTGCGTGTGCTGCCGACGGATTTTGTGAAGGTGGATGGGCACCACGCTACGCCTAAGGAGGAAATCGTGCTGCTGCTCAACAAGCCGCGCGGTTTCGTGTGCAGCCGAGAGGCTCAGGGTGCTGCGGGCACGGTGTTCGACCTGCTGCCCCCCAAGTACCGCTACGCCAACTACGTCGGCCGTCTCGACGCCGACAGCGAGGGTCTGCTTCTCTTCACCAACAACGGCGTGCTCAGCCAGCAGCTCGCGCACCCCAGCGGCGGTGTGGAGAAGGAGTATTGGGTGACTCTCGACCAAGCCTTTGACAGCAGCGTGCTCATCCAGATGCTCAAGGGTGTCCGCATTCCCGAGGGGCAGGCAAAGGCAAAATATGTCTCCCGCCTTTCCGCGCGCCGCGCCTGTGTGGTGTTGGAGCAGGGGCTGAAGCGCCAGGTGCGCCAGATGTTCGCCTGTCTCGGTCTGCGTGTCCGCAAGCTGGTGCGCGTGCGCATCGGCTCCCTGTGGGGCGGCGATTTGGAACCCGGCCACTGCTGCCTGCTCACGCCCGAGCAGATGAAGGATGCCGTCACCAACCCGCGCCCCCGCAAGGGCATGGTGGGGGCTGCCCAGGCTTTCCGCAAGAAGCAGAGCAATGCCGCCCGTCCCGCCGCAGAGGAGGACGAGGATGAGAACTACGTGTTCAACATGGCCGACTTTGAGACGGATGAGGAAGCACTCGGCGTGGCGACCAAGTTCACGGAGGGCGAGTCCTTTGAGCCCGAGCGCGAGAACACTCGCCGTCCCTTCGGCAAGGCTCCCCGCGCCGCCCGCGAGGCCTACGGCGAAAAGCGTTCCTTCGGCGACCGCAAGCCCTTTGGTGAGAAGCGCGGCTTCGGCGAGCGCAAGAGCTTCGGCGACCGCAAACCTTTCGGCGAGAAACGCAGCTTCGGCGAGCGTAAGAGCTTTGGTGACCGCAAGCCCTTCGGCGAGAAACGCAGTTTCGGTGACCGCAAGCCGTTTGGTGAAAAGCGCAGCTTCGGTGAGCGTTCCTTCGGTGAAGGCAGAAAACCCTACGGCGAGAAGCGCGGTTTCGGTGAACGCTCCTTCGGCGAGCGCAAGCCGTTCGGTGAGAAGCGCAGTTTCGGCGAGCGCTCCTTCGGCGAAGGCCGTAAACCCTTCGGTGAGAAGCGCAGTTTCGGCGAGCGTTCCTTCGGCGAAGGCCGTAAACCCTTCGGCGAGAAGCGCGGCTTCGGCGGCTCCCGTCCCAATGGCGGATTCCGCCGCGGCGGCAACGGCCGTTCTTTCGGTCGCGGGCGCAACGATTAATCCCCTTTAACCCCATGCCCGACGCCGATATCGCTCGACGTCGGGCCTTTTTTTCGCTCATGAAAGCACTATTCCTTTCCCTCCTCCTGCTCGGCGCGACTCTGGCGGTCGCGGAAGAACCCGTCTACGACTCCGACGACATGCAGTTGGAAGGCATGCTCGCGGAACTCAAGGACAACGCCGATGATGGCGACCTCGCGGATATGCGGCAGGTCTATCTGCACTATGGCTTTGCAGGCAAGCAGGAACAGGCGAAGGCGTGGGCACAGAAGTTTCTGGAGACCCTGCGCGAGCGAGCGGAGAATGGAGACGTGGCGGCGATGTCCAATCTGGGGCGTGCCTATCAGGCGGGCGACGCCGTCATCACGCCCGACCCTGTGCAGGCGGCGGCGTGGCTGAGCCGCGCGAGCGCCGCAGGCGATGCCTCCTCCGCCTACATGCTCGGCGAGATGCTGACGCAGCAGGGGCAGGAGGGGGAGGCTAAGGTGGCCTACGCCCGCGCCTATGGTCTCTTCCGCCGGCGTGCGGAGCAGGGGAACACGGAGGCCCGCTACTGGATGGGCTTTATGGAGCTGCGCGGCATCGGCACCGAGAAGCCGCAGACTCCCGCTGCGACGCTCACGGAGCTGGCGGAGCAAGAAGAGTTCCTGCCCGCCGCCTATCAGCTCTTCAAGTATGCCGCCGAGCAGGAGGACGCTGCGCTTGCGTTGCGCTGTGCCCGCCTTCTGGCCGACAAAGGGCAGGACCCGCAGATGGCCTATTTCGTGGCGGATGCTCTCTACCATGGTCGCGGCACGGAGCAGGACAACGCCCTCGGCGACCGCTATCTGCAACAGGCGGTGACGGCGGGTGTGCCCGATGCCCTCTACCACCGCGCGTGGCAGCTGGAGGATGACGGCAAACTCGAAGAATCTTTCAACATGTTTACGGATGCCGCTGCAGCAGGGCACGAGAACGCCTTGGTGAAAGCGGGCGTGATGCTGCTGGAGGGGCGCGGCACGGAAAAGGATGAGGCGACGGGGCTGCAATACCTGCAACGCGCGGCGGAGATCCTGAAATCTCCCTTTGCCCCGTGGGAGTTGGGTCGTTATTATGATTCCATCGGGGAGCGTGCGCTGGCGGACGGCTATTATGTGACCGCCTCTGACCGCGGGCTCGCCCCCGCCATGGCCCGCCGCGGTCTGCTGCACCTGCTGCCGGGGTCGGGCGTGGAATGGAGCCCCACGGAAGCCTATCACTGGTGGACTCGCGGTGCCGAGGCGGAGGACGAAGACTGCATCCTCTATCGCCGTCTCTATCTCTATCTTTTCATCCCCCTGCTGGTGGGGCTGGTATTTGCGCTGCCGATGCTGGTCGCCCGCCTGTTGCTGAAAAAGCAGGGATGAACGCTCCCCTGCATTCGGGGTTTGCTTTTTTCTGAGATTCGTGTATCATAGCCGCGCCATGCTGACCATCAAGAAACTGACCAAGGCCCATTCCGGGCGCACGCTGTTTTTCGAGACGGAGCTCACCGTGAACTGGGGCGAGCGCATTGCGCTGGTGGGCCCCAACGGCGCGGGTAAGTCCACCCTGTTCCGCATGATTCTGGGGCAGGACAGCCCCGATGAGGGCAAGATTCAGATGGAGGATTACGCCGTGGTCGGCTATCTGCCGCAGGAGGCGGGCGACCCCAGCGACCGCACCGTGCTGGAGATTGCCATGAGCATCACCCCGGAGATGGGGGAAGCTATCCGCGTGCTCCGCGAGTGCGAGGCCAAGCATGACAACTCCAGCGATGCCTACGCGCACGCCATGGACACCTTCATCTCGCACAACGGCTACCAGATTGAGCCCAAGGCGAAGCGCATTCTGAAGGGCCTCGCCTTCAAGGATGAGGATTTTCACCGCCCCGCCCGCGAGATGAGCGGCGGCTGGGTGATGCGTGCGCACCTCGCGCAGCTGCTGGCCGCAGAGCCCGACCTGCTGATGCTGGATGAGCCCACCAACCACCTCGACCTCCTCTCCCTGCTGTGGTTCCAGCGTTACCTCTCGAACTACCCCGGCGCCATCTTCATGATTTCCCACGACCGCGACTTTATGGATGCGCTGGTGGAGACTGTCTACGACATCGAGGACGGGCAGCTGGTGCGCTACACGGGCAACTACACGCGCTTTCTGGAGCTCAAAGAGCAGCGTTTCCAACTGCTGCTCGCGGCCTGGCACAACCAGCAGCGCGAAATCGCGCACATGGAGGCCTTCATCGACCGCTTCCGCTCCGTGGCCTCCAAGGCCGCGCAGGTGCAGAGCCGCGTGAAGCAGTTGGAAAAGATTCAGCGCATCGAGAAGCCCAAGGCTATGCGCAAGATGTTCAAGTTCATCTTCCCGCAGCCGCCGCGCAGCATGCAGCGCGTGCTGGAGCTGGAGAAGGTGGGGCAGAGCTACGGCGACAAGCGCATTTACAAGAACCTTGATTTGCTCATCGAGCGCGGCGACCGCATCGTGCTCGTGGGCCCGAACGGCGCGGGCAAGTCCACGCTGCTGAAGATTTTAGCGGGCGTCATCCCCATCGATGAGGGCAACCGCATTGTCGGCACCACCACCCGCATCGGTTACTTCTCCCAGATGCGTTCGGAGAACCTGACGCCCAACTTCACCGTGCTGGAGGAAATCATGAACGCCGACCCCGAGCTGCGAGAGGAAGAAGCCCGCGGCATTCTCGGCTCCTTCCTCTTCCGCCGCTTGGATGTGGAGAAGCGTGTGGAAGTGCTCTCCGGCGGTGAGAAATCGCGTCTCAGCCTCGTGAAGTTCCTCGTGAACCCGCCGAACCTGCTGCTGATGGACGAGCCGACCACCCACCTCGACCTCCAGAGCGTGGAAGCGCTGTCCCAAGCGCTCAAACACTACGAAGGCACGCTGGTGTTCATCTCCCACGATGTCCACTTCATCCGTGCGCTGGCGGAAAAGACGCTGCACATCAACCACGGCACCGTCACTCCCTACGCAGGCGGCTACGACTACTACCTCGAAAAATCCGGCATTCTGGATGACCAGAACGCCATGGACGTCTGAATAAGTCCGAATTCCGACGAATGAAGTTCGAAAAAAGGCCTGACGCAACGTCAGGCCTTTTTCATCTTCCGCGCAGCGTAGCCGCGCCAAATTTTCCCTTTTGTCAATTGTAATCTGTAACTTGTAAATCCCTATCACCTTCTGCTTCTCCCGAACACCCCCTTCTTGATGGGGCGCAGGCAGCGGAGGGCAAGGAGGAAGAGCAGCCAGCAGACGGCGGCGGGGGCGAGGGGCAGCCAATGCCCCTGTGTGAGCTGTGCCCATGCCTGCCAGAGGAAGAGCCCGGGAAGAAGCGGCAGGACGATGATTTGGCGTAGGGCGGCGGGCATGAGCGGCAGCAGCCAGAGCGAGAGGAAGAGAGCGATGCCTGCCACCACGGCGGGGGTGTAGCCGCGCAGATAGTCGGGAGCGGTGAGCACCATGCCGCCCACGGGCTCGATGTGCTTGTGCTCCACCTGCCGCGGCACGGCGGCGAGGCGGGAGAGCGTGCGGGCGAGGCGGTCGAGGCGCAGGGGCGTCCCTTTCTCGCCGGCGGCGGGTTGCTCCAGCATGATGAGCGCATCTTTGCCGAGCCCGCGTTGCACGGCGTCGCCGCTCACCACGGCATCAAGGGGCAGGTTCATCACCTGCGCACCCGTCAGGCGCACGCGGCCGTGTTCATCCAGCGGCAGGGTCATGCCGCCGTAGGAGATGGATTCCCCGAGCTTCACTTTGACATCGGCGGGTGTCAGGCCTCGCGCGGCGAGAGCGAGCCGGAAGGGCAGGGTGGGGATGGCCTCGCCGTTCCAGCGCACGAGCAGGGGGAAGGAGAGCTCCTCCACGGCAGAGGGTTTGTGCGTCAGCGGTTCGTCTTGGAGCCAGTCGGGAGCCCAGGTGATGGCGAGGGAATCGGGCGTCTCCGTGAGGCCGTTCGGCAGGGGCTTGTTGGCGATGGGGAGCCCCGTGGGGTCGCCGCTCACGTTGTCGGCGGGGATGGCGGAATCCCGCAGCACGAGCGGGGTGAAATCCGCCTGAGCGGCGGTGCGCCCGCGCAGACCGACCGCGGCATGGGGGATGGCGCCGATGACATGGCAGAGCATTTCTCGCGCCATGTCGCCCGCGCCCTGCTGCCAGGTGAGGGCGGAGGAAATGCCGACCACCTTGGCGCCGCCTTGGTGGAGCTTGTTGAGCAGCACGGCTAAATCCTGCGGGCCGAGGGGCAGGGCGGCGAAGCATTGCGCACAGGCGTCATCGTTCAAATCCACCATGCCGACCATGGGCATATCGAAGACTGTTTCGTACTCCGTGAGCTCGCGCATGACGGTCTCCTCCGCCGTGCGGACGAGCTGCGGGCGGATGTTGGCCTCCGCATGCAGCAGGTCGTGCGCGGCATGCGCATAGAGTTCTTCCGTGAGGCGGTGCAGGGGCGTCTGCGCGAGCATCCATGTGCCCGCCAGCAGAAGCGTCCAGAGGAAGAGCCCGCGGACTCTCACTTTGTTATGTGTTGTCGGATCCATGCGGCGGCGGGGGAAAGGGGGGTGGCGTTATCGGGTGCGGCAAGGGCGGCATCCGTCACCTCGCGCAGGGCGGTGAGGGCGGCGGGAATTTGGTCGAGGTACCATGCCTTGCCCTGGTTGTGGCCGATGTTGGCAAAGGCTCCGAGTGCCTGCATGAGCCGTTGCAGGGCACAGGCGGCAAAGACGGACTTATCGAGAACAGGGGCACCGAGCGCGGTGCGCTGCTCCAGCAGCTCGGCGCGTTCGGCGGCAGTCAACTGCATGTAGGGGTCGTAGAGCAGGGAGGCAAGGTCATATTCCTCTCGCCCGTAGCGCATGCCTTGGAAGTCGATGAGGTAGGCCTCGTCCCCCGCCAGCATGATGTTTTGGCTCTGGCAGTCGCGGTGCACGGGCACGCGGGGCAGCGCGGCGAGCCAAGCAGCCATGTCCTGCAGGGCGGGGTGGGCAAGGAACGCCGCCGCATCCCCGCCGAGGTGGAGGCCGATGAGGTGTTCCGCGAAGTAGCCCTGTTCCCAGCGGTAGAGCGCGGCATCGAAGGGCGGCTGCATCTCGCGCTGCGGGCGGAAGCTGTCGTAGAGCGGGCGCAGGGTGCGGAGCGCGGCGGTGTAGGCGGCTTTCTTCTCGGTCCAAGGGGCGTTTTTGAGACTCAGGATGTCGCGCTCGCCGAGGTCCTGCACCAGACAGGCGCCGCAGCCGCCGCCGAGGTCGCGCTCGGCCAGCACGGCGGGCACGCGGATGCCCGCGGCGGCGAGCTCGTGCGCGGCGGGCAGAAAGTCGTTGTTGTCGGCGCGGGCGGCGGTCCAGTGGATGCCGAGCACGCCGTGCGCACGCATGATGCTGCGCCCGCTCGCACCTGCGGCGACAGGCTGCATGTCCGCAGCGGCGGTGGGTGTGCCCGTGTGCTCCTGCACCATGCGGGCCAGAATCGCAGCGGGGTCCTGTGCGGCGGCGGGCATGGCTCAGCGGGTCTTGAAGAAGGTGAGCCCGCTCTCCTCAGCAGGGGCAGCGGGGGCGGGAGACGGGGCTGCGGGTGTCTCCTCGGCAGGGCGCACGATGCGCGGCCCCTGCGGTGTCTCGCGGACGGGGAAGTACACGGGGCCGGGCTTGGCGTCGGGGGCAGGGGACGGGGGAACGCTCGGCGTTTCCTCGGCGGCTTCGGGCGCGGTGTGCTTGGTGAGCGGGGCGAGACTCTGCGCGGTCTTCTCTTCCTCCGCCTGCTCCCGCAGGGCGCTCACCTCCTTCAGAATGCCCTGCAGCAGGAAAATCGCGCAGGAGGCGATGAGCGGCCATGTCGCCGCCGCAAAGCCCTGCAAAAAGGCGGACATGCTCATTCCCTGTTGCGCTTCAAGGAAAAACGCCACACCGCCCATCAGTCCGCAGAACGCGAACAGGGCGCCGAGAACAGTGCTGAAGAGCATCACGGGGAACATCGTGATGGTATTGTACCAAATGCCCCCGAAGAGTCAAGGGATAGTGCTCGACAAATCATGGATTTGTAGGAATGTACGATTTACGATTTACGATGTACGATGTACGAAGTCAAATTGAGGCGCGGCTGCGCCGCGC
>CALBJX010000038.1 GCA_937893015.1 uncultured Verrucomicrobiales bacterium
TCAATTTGACTTCGTACATCGTACATCGTAAATCGTACATCCCTACAAATCCTCACTTGTCGCTCTTCCGGCTTCCGCGGAAAGCCGGCGAATCCATGCGCTTTGCGGCATGGCGGCGGCTTCGGCGGCGGTAAAAGGCATGCGGGGGCGCCAGTTGCCGCCGCCCTCCGTGCCGGGGGTGTTGAGGCGCACGGGGATATCGAAAAGCTCCGTCCACATGAGTGCGGCGTAGGAGGAGCGGCAACGCAGCAGAGCGCGGATGAGGGCGTCTTTGATGACGCTGCTCCACGGCACAAGACTCTCCTCACGCGAGAGCCCCGCGTAGTCCCCCAGCCACGCGAGTACGCGGCCGCAGTCGCGCCCCGCCAGCAGGGCGTCGCGGATTTCATCGGGCGTCAGCTCTTCGTCATAGGCGACATCGCGGGCGTGGGCCACGGCCATGTACCAGTCGTTCCAGTCGTTGCAGAGCGGCGGGAAATCGTGCGTAGCATAGGTAGCGAAACTACAGGGATTGTAGGTATCGCCCTTGATGATGCGCTGCCTGGCGTCAATCTCCCAGTGCGGAATCTTGAAACCCGCGATACGCAGGTAGGAGAGGTCCGGGCGCACGTAGTCGGGCACGCAGCCAAGGTCCTCCCCGATGACGCGCAGGCCGGGTGCGGCCTTCAACAACTGCCGTAGCAGGCGGTCCCCCTGCACAAGGTTGGCGCGGCGGTCGGCCTCCTCCCAATCGGGGCGAGGGCGGAAGCCGGGGCGACGGCCGTGGCAACGAGCGGCTGCTTCATCGGGGGTGAGGTCCAGGAACTCCGGGTTGCGCTCGGGCATCCACGGGAAGGCGTAGATGCGGTAGAAGCCCAACACGTGATCGATGCGGTACATCTTAAAAATCTCCGCGAGCTTGCGGATACGACGGTTCCACCACGCAAAGCCGTCGCGCTCCATCACGTCCCAGCGGTAGAGCGGGATGCCCCAGTTCTGCCCCCATTTGGCGGTGAAGGGGTCCTCCGCAAAGTTGCCTTCGGCGGGCGCTCCGCCGCTCCAGTCCATATCGAAGAGGTGGCGCTCGAAAAACACATCCGCGCTGGCCACGGAGATGCCGATAGGCACATCGCCCATGAGCAACACGTCTTTCTCGTCCGCATGAGCCCGCACCCGCGTCCACTCCCGCGCACAAAGCCATTGCAGCCATTGCTGATAACGATACTGCTCCGCGGCGGGCTCCTGTGTTGTAGCATAGCGGCGCACCTCGTGCGGCTCGCGCAGGGGCCAATGCCACCACGCGGTCGTCCCGAAGGCGATGCTCGCCACGCGGAAGGCGGCGAAATCCGCCAACCACGCCCCCTGCCCCGCCGTCCATGCAGCAAACTCCGTGCGCTCGTCGGCAAAGGCTTCTCCGGTCTCAAAGTTCACCCATGCGCGGTGCAGCCAGTGGCGTTTGTAGCTCCGCACGCGGTCATAATCCACCCAATCGCGCCCGCCGGGTTGTTGCAGAGGCGGGGCCTCGGCGGGGTATGGGTCGCGATCGGCGGGCATGCCGGGCACGCGTTCCAAGGAAAGATACAGCGGCTCCAACGCCACGGAGCTGATGGCAGAATAGGGAGAGGGCGCAGCATCTTCCCCCAGAGCATTCACGGGAAGCAGTTGCAGAAAGCCCACGCCGCTCGCCGCCGCCCAGTCAATCCACTCCTCCAACGCGGTCAAATCACCGATGCCCGCATCCCCCGTACGCCGCAGGGAAAACAGCGGCAGCAACACGCCCGTCTTGCGCTCCGAAATCATGGTAGCAGTCTAGCATAGGGCAAGGGAGGGGGCAAGCGAAAAGCACAGAGGAGACAAATTGGGATTTGTAGGGAAGTACGATTTACGATGTACGATGTACGAAGTTAAATTTAGGCGCGGCTGTGCCGCGCGGAATTTCAAAAACCTGTCTGACACAAGTGTCAGACAGGTTTCGTCATCCGGCGAGCGTAGCGAGCGGAACTCAAACTTCGTACATCGTACATCGTACTTCGTACATTCAGTTTGACAAACTGCTCATTGCCGCATAAGCGGCAATGAGAAACCGCGCTCCTTCACCCGAAGGAGCGCGGTCAGAGAATTCTCTGGTTTGATTACTTGCTGTGGATGTTGAGCATCGCAGCATAGGTGGGCACGGGCCACAAGCCGGCGTCCACGATAGCTTCGAGGGCGTCAACGGTTTCGCGGGCGGACACCATGGCGGTACGAATCGCGGCGGGGTCGCCCATTTCGATGGCGGACTTGAGAGTCGCCACCTTGCCGGGAAGCTCATCATAGAGGGTACCCACGGTCTCGGCCTTGCCCGTAGCGGCGGCAAGACCGGCGGTGATACCGGCAGCTTTGATGGAGGCAACTGTGCCGCAGATTTCGGTCATCTGGGCGGCGACAGCCGGCAGGTAAATGGTCTGGAGCATGTTGAGGCAGGTCTTGGCCTCGATGTCGATGACCTTCTCGTAGCTCTCAACCTGAATCTCCTTGCGGGCAAGGAGCTCACCCTCGGACAGCACGCAGTACTTGTCCATGAGCGCGATGGTGGAGGGCTGAGACAGCACCTCGAGAGCTTCGGGGGTCGTGTGGATGTGGGGCAGGCCGCGGCGCTCGGCCTCGGCGACCCATTCGTCGGAGTAGCCGTTGCCGTTGAACACCACGCGGTCGTGCTTGGTAATCATCTCGCGGATGAGCTCGCTCACGGCGGCGTTGAACTCAGGCTTGCCGGCCACGGGTTCGAGCTTGGTCGCCACTTCATCGAGCGTTTCGCACATGATGGTGTTGAGCACCGCCATGGGCCACGCGCAGGTCTGGGAGGAACCGACGGCGCGGAACTCGAACTTGTTGCCCGTGAAGGCGAAGGGAGAGGTGCGGTTGCGGTCCGTCGTGTCCTTGGGCAGCACGGGCAGCACATCCACGCCGAGTTCCATGGAGGTCTTCTCCGCAGAGGACTTGGCGCCGCCGGCCTTAATCTGCTCGATAATGTCGGCGAGCTGGTCGCCGAGGAAGATGGAGATGATGGCGGGCGGGGCTTCCTGAGCGCCGAGACGGTGGTCGTTGCCGGCCTTGGAGATGGAGGCGCGCAGCAAGTCGGCGTGCTTATCCACGGCCTGAATCACGCTGGCGAGGAAGGTGAGGAAGACGAGGTTGCTGTGGGGCGTCTTGCCGGGGGAGAACAGGGAGCCGAGCTCGGGCGTGGAGAGCGACCAGTTGTTGTGCTTGCCGCTGCCGTTCACGCCGGCGTAGGGTTTCTCGTGCAGCAGGCACACGAGGTTGAACTTGAGCGCCTGACGCTGCAGCACGTCCATAATCATCACGTTGTGGTCCACGGCCACGTTGATGGGCTCGAAGAGGGGAGCTAGCTCAAACTGGCCGGGAGCCACCTCGTTGTGGCGGGTCTTGGCGGGCACGCCGAGGGCCCACAGGGCGTGGTCCACGCTGGCCATGAACTCCAGCACGCGCTCTTTGATGGAGCCGAAGTAGTGGTCTTCCATCTGCTGGTGCTTGGGCGGCAGGCAGCCGAAAAGGGTGCGGCCCGTCTCAATGAGGTCGGGACGCTGGAGGTAGAGGTCGCGGTCCACCAGGAAATATTCCTGCTCAGCACCGAGGTTGCTGTCCACGCGGCTGGGGGTGATGCCGAAGCAGTTCAGCACGCGGGTGGCCTGGCGGCTCACGGCCTCCATGGAACGAAGAAGGGGGGTCTTCTTATCCAGCGCTTCGCCCGTGTAGGAGCAGAAGGCGGTGGGGATGCAAAGCGTGGCGGTGTGCGCCGTGCGCTTGATGAAGGCGGGGGAGGTGGGGTCCCACACGGTGTAGCCGCGGGCCTCGAAGGTGGCGCGGATACCGCCGGAGGGGAAGGAAGAGGCATCGGGCTCGCTCTGGATGAGGTTCTTGCCCGTGAACTCGCAAATCATGCTGCCTTTGCCGTCGGGCTCCACGAAGGAGTCGTGCTTCTCGGCGGTGGCATCGGTGAGGGGCTGGAACCAGTGCGTGTAGTGCGTGGCGCCCTTGGAGATGGCCCACACCTTCATGGCTTGCGCCACTTCATCAGCAATGGAGGGATCCAGACGTCCACCCTGCTGGATGGTCACGAGCATCTTCTTGAAAGCGCTCTTGGAGAGATACTTCTCCATCGTCTTAATCCCGAAGGTGTCGCTCCCGTAGAGAGCTTCCAACGCTTCAGCCGAATCCGTAACGGTGTCAGTAGCCATGTCGATGATAGTGTTTGTTTCAGTTCAGGTGGTGCTCAGCACACACCCTCATCTTATCACATTGCAAGCCGCGTGCCAACTTTTTCTAAAAAAATATTTTTATTGAATTTTCAAGGATATTTTTTAGAAAAATCTTTTGAAGAGCTTCGACAGAGCTTTTTGCGATTTACAAATTTGTAAATCTTAAAATACCGATTTACATTTTTGTAATACATTTTTGTAAAAGCTTACTTGCTATTTTCAACAACATTTAAGAAAAGCGAAAGAAAGCGAGGGAGGGGAAGAAAGGCCGTGAGAAAAAAAACGCCGCTGATGCACCATCTTGGCAGCATCAGCGGCGGAGGGGAGTAGTCGGGGTTCCGTCCATATCCTCAGCGTTCATCGGCGGGAGAGGTGGCGGAGGTGACGGCGTTCGGCTTCGCGGCGGGCCATTTCCGCGCGGCGGCGTTCGGCTTCGCGACGAGCTATTTCCGCGCGGCGGCGTTCGGCTTCGCGGCGAGCCATTTCCGCATGGTAGCGGCGGTCATGGACGCAGTGGTTCACCGCATGGCAATGGTTATCCGACACGCTCACGCTGACACCGACGCTGCTGAAGCTCACATTCACGCTCGCAGCCTCAGACCGGGCAGCAAAGGCAAACACGGCCACGCAGGCCACCATCATGCTTTTCATCATATTCTTGTTCATGGTTGTATCATGGGCTTCATGCCCTTCACATGGACAAGCGTTTCAGAGAAGTCTTTTTGTTTTTATTTTGTAATTATTTCTTTTAAATAATCTTTTTTTTAAAAAAAAGGAGAGGCTCAACATCAGCCCAAAGCAAAGACGCCACGCAGAGCATCCTCGCGGTCCCGAGCGCTCGCTGCAAGCATCACTCAGCACACGCAACATCTCCGCCTTTCGCTCCCCGTCACACAAAAAATGGTCTGACCATCGGTCAGACCATTTTCTCAATCCGGCGCCGTCCGGCGCACGAATTTTCTGATTTGTACATCTCTATCAGCCGCGGTTCTTCAGCTGCGGGAAGAGGATAATGTCGCGGATGGAGGACGCCCCCGTGAGCAGCATGCAGAGGCGGTCGATGCCGATGCCGATGCCGCCCGCGCTGGGCATGCCGGATTCGAGAGTCTGCACGAAGTCGTAGTCAATCTTCTGCGTCTCCTCGCCCGCCTGATGCTTCAGGCGTTCCAGCTGTTCCACGGGGTCGTTCTGCTCGGAGTAACCGGGGCAGAGCTCCTGGCCGTTCATCACCAGCTCGAACACGTCCACCACCTCGGGATTCTCGGGGTTGGCCTTGGCCAAGGGCACAAGGTCGCGGGCGACGTGGCAGACGAAGAGCGGGTTGGCCTGCTTCTCTTCCACCAGCTTCTCGTACACCTGCTGCGTGACGGCGGTATCATCCAGTTCCTCGCCGATTTGGATGTGCAGCTCATTCTCCGCGCGATCGCGGCGCTGCTCGGGCGTGAGGTCGAACCAATCGGCACCCGCCACTTCCTTCACCAAATCGTTGTAGTCCGCGCGGCGCCAGGGGCGCGTCAGGTCCACCGTCCAGCGGAGGTTGCCCTCGTCGTCGTACTGGTCGAACTTCAGCGTGCCGAAAATCTTCTCGGCGACGGAGGTAATCATCTCCTCCATCATGTCGGCCATGGTCTCGTAGTCACCGCCGGCTTCATAGACCTCCAGCACGGTGAACTCCGGGTTGTGGCGGCGGTCCACACCCTCGTTGCGGAAGTTGCGGTTAAGCTCGAACACCTTGGGGAAACCGCCCACCAGCAGACGCTTCAGGAAGAGCTCGGGCGCAATGCGGAGCGTCACGGGCTTCTTGAGCGCGTTGTAGTAGGATTCAAACGGCTTGGCAGCGGCACCGCCCGCCACATCTTGCAGCATGGGGGTCTCCACCTCCAGGAAACCGCGGTCGGTCAGGTACTTGCGCACCTCTTGGATGATGAGGGAACGCTTCACGAAGCGGTCCGCGCTGTCGGCGTTGCTCATGAGGTCCATGTGGCGCTTGCGGTAGCGCATGTCGGCATCCGCGAGACCGTGGAACTTGTCGGGCATGGGGCGCAGGGCTTTAGAAAGAACCTTGAAGCTCGCGATGCGCACGCTGGGCTCACCCGTGCGGGTGATGAAGGTTTCGCCCTCCACACCGACCCAGTCGCCGCGCTCCAACAGCTTCCAGAGTGCCCACGCCTCCTCGGAGACAGCCTTGCGGGTGAGCATGCACTGGATGGAGCCGCGCACATCACCGATGGTGAAGAACTGCGTCTTGCCCATGTCGCGCAGGCCGATGATGCGGCCGATAAGCTTCACCTGTTTACCCTCCGCGAAATCAGCCTTGATTTCCGCCGCGTTGGTGGTGACATCGAAACGGCCGCCGTAGGGATTAACCCCGAGGGCGCGAATCTTGTCCACCTTCTCACGGCGCACGGCAATCAGCTCTTCCTCGGAAGAGCCCGGAGCGTTATTGACAGGTTGCGTATCGGACATAGTGCGCGAATTATACGCAGATTCGCGCGAATTTCCAGCCTAAAGTAGCAGGAATGAATGAAAATCGACGTTTATCAAAAGTTGGAGGTTGGAGGGCGGAGGTTGGAAGTGTTGAAATTTGTGCGGCTGACGCCGCAAAGTTAACACGCAACGCAGAGCGCACGCAACGGCTTAGGATAGAAGCTGCAGCATGTGTTTTGCGTTGTCTTATTCCCCCGCGAACGAAGCAAGCCTAACTCTGTACTTCCAACTTCCGACTTCCGACTTCCGACTTTCAACTTTACTTGACACAAATCCTCCTTGACGGCAGGGAAGGAATGCGCGAAGATGGAGGACGTGAAAATTCTTTCCTTTCTCCCTGTTTTTTGCGTGCTTGCTGCGGCTGCTTGGCTGCCGATGAGCGGCTGTGCGCCCAAGACCACTGACCCGGAGCAGCTGCGCACCATCCATGAACAGAATGCCCAACTGCGCAGCGAAATCGCGCAGATGCAGGGGCTCATCAAAGAAGCAGGTGAGGATGTGCCCAACCTCAACGAACAGATTGCCGACAAGGAGGCAGAGATTACCGCCGCCATCCGCGAGCTCGATGAGCTCGACGGCAAGGAAACCGATATGCGCTTGCGCGTCATTGAGCTCCAAGACCGCTTGGATGCCTTCCGCGCCTCCTTCCGCATGATGCAGAACGAAATCGCCAACCGCCAGCAGTGATGAACGAGACCCCCGACACACACACCGAAGAGAAAACGGAAGAAATGCCGTTCATCACCCCTGCCCGCCCGCAGCCGGCAGAAGAAACGCCTGCGCCCGAGGAAACTCCCGCAGAGGAAACGTCTGCGCCCGAGGAAACTCCCGCAGAGGAAACGACGTCCCCCGCCGAAGCCGCACCCGAGACAACGGAAACAGCCACCGACGCCCCCGAGGAAGCCGCGGACAAAACGCCCGTCAAGCCCAGGAAGGACCGCGCAGGGCTGGTGCTGGACTGTCTGCTGGTGCTGCTTCTTGCCGGGGCCCTGGGTGGCGGCGCATGGTACCTGAACCACGAGCTTGCGCCATACCGCGTGCCGAGTCCCATGGAAATGGCGGCCCGGGAGCATGTCGATCTCTGCAAGCAACGCGAATCGTTGCAGGAAGCAGCCTACCACGCTGATGAACAGCTGCACCTGCGCAAGCGGCTCTCCAACCTTGCCATGCGCAGCAGCGAGCTGCAACGCCGCATCGCCGAGAAAAAGCAAATCATCGAGACAACCCACCAAAAGGTGCTTGCCGTGCAGCATGACATCCGCCAAGAGGACAAAAGTTTCCGCACCGTTGCCAAGGGCTTGCTGCCCGGCATGAGCATCGGTACGGCCACGACCACCACGGGCAAGACCTACCACAACGCCGTCATCCGCCGCATGGAAGGCGGTCGCATCACTCTGCGCATGCCCGAAGGCCAAACAACCTTCCCCGTCAACCAGCTGGTGAAGGACAACCTGCCCGACCTTGCTCGCTACGCCTTCGGTCAGGCGGACATGGTGGACATGAGCGATTTTGAGGTGACAGCAGACCAACCGAAGCCCAAAGTGCGCAAGGGGAAGCTCATCACCGCCCAAGTTCCAGCCAAAGAGGCGAGCAACGCGCCCAAAGACTATGAACCTGCAGCAGGAGCCCCCGTCGTCGACACGGATGCCAACAAAACCTCCACATGGACGGGTGAGGGCGAAGACAGCCCCGAAGACAGCGCTCCCGCAGGTACATGGAAAGCTCCCGAGGGAGAATTGCCGTTCGGTGCCGCCCGATAAATGAGCAGTTTGTCGAACTGAATGTACGAAGTACGATGTACGATGTACG
>CALBJX010000039.1 GCA_937893015.1 uncultured Verrucomicrobiales bacterium
GATGGTAGTCGGACGATAGGTCCCGCGAGAGTAGATAGCCGCCGGAGCCCAACAAGGCCCGTTGAACGAAAGTTCAACGGGCCTTTCCTTTTGCACAAGTTCCTCGCCCTGTTCAGCGTTTGTCAAGGGCCCTATCGCCCGCCTCCCATCTTCTCAGGTTGACTCGCAGCCGCCCCACGGCTGCTCGCCCCTGCTGGCGCAGGGGCAAACACTTCGTGTTTGTCCAATCGCCCTTACCGCCCCGCTTCGCGGTGCGCCCCCTACGGGGGGCCGTCGGGCGCTTTGTCGGACGATAGGTCCCGCGAGAGTAGATAGCCGCCGGAGCTCATAAAGGCCGCACAGCTAACGCTGTGCGGCCTTTTCCTTTTGCGCGTTGCGCAAAAGGAGAATTACAAATTACAATTTACAAATGACAAATTGAGAAATTCGTGCGGCTACGCCGCAGGGTAGGGGACCCCGCCTGACGTGCCGTCAGTCGGGGATTTTAGGGCGTGGCTGCGCATGGCGGAGGGGCGTTAAGGCTCATCGGCTACTTCCGCAATGTAGGGTAGGTTGCGGTGGCATTCGTTGCAATCCATGCCGTAGCCGACAAGGAAGAGGTCGCGCGGTTCGTGTAGGGCGGCAATGACACCGGGTACCTCACAAGTGCGACGGGCAGGCTTGTCCACCGCCACGGTGGCGGCGATGTCGGCCGCTCCGCGGTAGTGCAGCTCGCGGAGCAGTGTGGCGAGCGTCAGTCCGCTGTCCAGTACATCATCCACCACCAGTACGCGGCATCCCGCTACGTCAGGCATGGGGGATTTCCATGTGAGGGAGCCGCTGCTCTCCGTGCCGGAGCGGTAGCTGGAGACAGAAATGGTGCAGAAGCGGTAGTTGTCGGGCAGCCGTCGCAGCAGGTCGGCCGCGTACATCATGGCACCATTGAGCAGAACGAGGACGAGTACGTCTTCCTGCGCCCCGAAGCGGGCGAGCACGCGCTCTGCCGCTGCATCCACGGCGGCGGCAATCTGTTCGGCTGTGAAGAGGGGGCGGATGTGGCTCACGGCAGTTTGCGGCGGGTGACGAGGTAAACTTTATCTCCGTGGCGCACCTTCTGCGGCACGGCAATGAGGGCATGCGCACCCTTGGGCGCGGTGGTGACTGTTTGCGTGACGCCCTGTTCGTCGTCGTAGCGTACCTCCGGCACCACGACGCGGACGATGCCCGTGGTGCAGCCGGTGATTTCAATCTTGTCGCCCACGGAGACGGGCTCGGCTTCCAGACGGATTTCCGCCACGCCCACCTGCGGGTACCAGCGCATCACGCGGCCCATGTGGCGGCGCTGCTCCAGAGAAAGACTGTTGGAGCAGCCGCTCCACGTTTCCCACTCGTCGCCGAGGTAGTAGCCGCCGTGCCAGAAGTGACGGTTGAAGACCTGCAACAGCCGCTCCTCCCACGCGGGCACCTTGTCGGGCGACCACTCGCCGCGGGCGCAGCATTGCACGGCCTCCTTGTACACCTGTGTCACTGTGGAGACGTAGGCCTCCGAACGCCCGCGCCCCTCCAGCTTGAAGACGGAGACTCCCGCCTCGACCAGCTGGTCGATGACGCGGATGGTGCAGATGTCCTTGGGCGACATGATGTATTGGTTGTCGATGTCCATCTCAAAGCCTGTCTCCGTGTCCGTGACGCGGTACTTGCGGCGGCAGAGCTGGTAGCACTGCCCGCGGTTGGCGGAGGCGTTGTAGGCGGCGAGGCTCATGCCGCACTTGCCCGAGATGCCGATGCAAAGCGCACCATGCGCAAAGATTTCGATGCGGACGGGTTTGCCGCTCGGCCCGCAGATGTTTTCGCTTTGGATACCCTCGATGATATGGCGGATTTGGCTGAGCTTGAGCTCGCGCGCCAGCACCATCACATCCGCATAGGCGGCGAAGAAGCGCACGGCGCTCAGGTTGCACACGTTCGCCTGCACGGAGATGTGCACCTCCAGCCCGATGCGGTGCGCGTAGGTGATGACGGCCATGTCCGCCGCAATGACGGCATCCACACCCGCCTTCTTGGCGGTATCAAGGAGCTCTTCCATGCCCGCCATCTCCTCATCATAGACGATGATGTTGCAGGTGAGGTAGGCTTTCGCCCCGCAGGCGTGGCACAGGCGGGCGACCTTCGGCAGGTCCGCAACCGTGAAGTTTACCGTGGAGCGGGCACGCATGTTGTAGTTGCCCACGCCGAAGTACACGCTGTCCGCGCCTGCCCGCAGTGCGGCGGCCAAGGACTCGAACGACCCCGCGGGGGACATGATTTCCAATTCCTGCATGCCCTTAGTGTACAGGGGAGAGCCGCCGGAGTCAAGGACGGCTTGCGTTTCACACGCGTGGGCGGACGCCCCGTGAGCGCTTTCTTCCTCACCACCACCATGCCCTGATATCAAACGCCAAGCCGATGCGGTCGCGGAGGGAGAGGGGTGACGGAAGGGCGGTAAAACTCCTCCGGAAACAAGTCGCGGATGGCCTTGCGCTGCTCGGCGGGCAGCTCGCTGAAATTCTCCGTATAGCAGGCGGGGTGGGGTGAGGGGTTACGCGGTGGGGCGGGGCATGACCGCGTGAATGTATTGTAGCATGGCACTGATTTCCTGCCGCCGTTGGTCGGAGTGTTTTTCGCTGCGTTGTAATTCCTCCAAACGCGCCACGGCAACATCGCGGACGGCGGAAGCGTGTGCATTCAGCGTGCAGCAATACTGAAACTCATTGACGTAGAACTCGTCTTCGGGCGTTCTCTCCTCGAACTGTTCCTCGCTCGGCCCGGTGAGTCGGGGGAACGCGACGGAATCGAAATACAGCGCAATGAGGAAGAGCAGGCGGGGGTCATCCATCCTGCGGATTTCTTCCTCGATGTCATCGTAGCAGTTGGGCGTCTCCTCCCGTTGCAGCCACACGCTTGTTTCATACAATCGCTTGATGCGCTGCAACGCGGCCATCGTCGCTTCCGGGCGTGCCGCCGCTTCTTCCGGCGGTATTTTCTCGGCTCGCTCACAGCTCGGGGCTGCGAACAGAAGGGCGCCGAGCGCAAGAAGCACCATGGTGAGTCGGGCGCGGGCGGTTCTTTGTTGCGGTTTCTTCATTTCTCAGTGAATTAATTCGACGATAAAAAATCTCTGATCCGTTCCTTGTCGGCTTCCGTGAAGCGCGGGGTAGCGGTGGTCCGGGCGGCGTGGGCATCCCACGAGAACATCGACACCAGCGTGTAGGCCCCCGAGGTAAGCGGGAGGTGCATGGCAGCGTATTCCTCCTCCACACATTCCCGCGGCCATGCGATGCTGTCGTAGCGGAAGAAGCTCTCCGTCTGCAGCGCGGTTTCAAAGGGAATCATCCGCTTGCTGTCGCGGATGCGGAGGGGCGCTCCGCTTGTCAGTTCGCGCAGCAGAATGCGGTTGAGCCGCTGCATCTGCTCCGCAGGGAGAGGGTAGACACCCAGCCATTGCGGGGGAACGGCTACACCCGGAATCTGCACCGCGTAGCAGGGAAAGTAGGCGCTATGTGTCACGGGCGGGCAGCCTTTCACGAAGAAGATAAAACTTTCCGCGGCCAAGGCTTCGGGCGCGGCTTCGCGCACTTGGTCCCCGAAGCGGCGGTTCTCGTCCGGCATGATCAGGAAAGGCGAGCCGATGTTGATGTGGGAGGCGAGCCTCCGCCGCGTGCCGTAGGGGCTGCCGTCGGGGTACAGGGGAATCACCAATATCCCCTCCTGCCCGTAGCGCACGTGCTCCTCATGTCGCGCGGTGATGACGGTGGGTTTATCCGTGACAAGCAGGGGGTAATCGAAGAGCAGCTTCGGGCACGCCTGCGCGGGCGGCTCCGCCGCGATGCCGCCCCGATGCGGAACAAAGGAGAGGGTATACACGAGCACACCGAGCAGAAACAAGGATACCGTCACGATGCCCACGATGATGTTGAGCGTCTTTTCCCTGCGTTGGGGCGGAAGCGGTGGAGGTGTTGACATGACGAACGGCCGATAGTACCGCTATCATAACGACTCGGGATAAATTGTGTCAAGTTCGAAAGCAGACTTGTTTTCCGCATCTCATGCTGTTATGCTTTCTGCATGGTGAAATTTGCTCTTCTGCTCTGTCTGTCGGCTTCGGCGTGTTCCGCGCTGACGTTGCCGGAGGCGGCGCGGCAGCAAATCGGGGTGACGGTGGAGTATGATCCCGCCTATGTGTCGCTGCCCTACCCCGGCGGGGATGTGCCGCAGGACCGCGGGGTGTGCACGGATGTGGTCATCCGCGCTCTGCGGCTGCTGGGGCTGGATTTGCAACAGGCCGTGCACGAGGATATGAAAGCGCATTTCTCTGCCTATCCCAAGCTCTGGGGGCTCAAACGCCCCGATAAGAACATCGACCACCGCCGCGTGCCGAACCTGCAGACCTACTTCACCCGCCGCGGCTGGAAGCTGCCCCTCACCCAAGACCCCGCGGATTACCGCGCGGGCGACCTCGTGACCTGTCTGGTAGCGGATACGCTGCCGCACATCATGGTGGTGAGCGACCGCAGAAACGCGGACGGCACCCCGCTCATCATCCACAACATCGGCCGCGGCACACAGGAGGAGGACGCCCTCTTCGCCTTTCCCCTCACGGGGCATTATCGTCCGCAGGAACGATGAAGGGAAGCATGTGGGAAATGACAATTTGTCATTCTATCATTCACAGCCCCAGCAACTCTTTCCAGACTTTCTTTTGGGCGGGCGTCAGGTTTTTCCATGCCAATCGGAAGGACCTGTCGTTTTCCAAATCTTCTTTCGGGAATGTGGCACCGTGTTCTGCCAGCATGCGGGCCGCTTCCTCCTGCCTGTGGAGGAAGGCGACGCCTAACAAAGTGGGGTGATTCTCCACATACATGATGCGTGCGCGGAGAACGGCCGGCGTGACTTTTTCGGAGGCCAGCATGGCTTTGAGGCGGCTTCCCGCGTGGCTGAGCATGCAGTTGCAACAGGCGGCAACAAGAGCCTCTTCGCTGTAATCCGACTGCTCCAAGAGAATCGCGGTCACGGAATCGAGAAAATCGCCGTCGCGGATGATGTCCCATTCCCGCTCGCAGCATCGGGGTTTGCAGAAGATGAAGCCGCTCGTGACATAGTGCAGCAGGTCGGTGTACTCCTTTTGCGTGAGCGGCGTGTGTTGAAAATAGCTTCGTATGGCCTCGAGGTCGTGGTTGAGAAGCAAATCGTGCAAATCATCCTCCGGGAGACCGCCAGAAACGGAAGACAAGGCCAGGCCGAGGGCGAGCAGGAGAGAGGTGAGACGTTTCATGAGCGGAGCATGCGTGGGGAGCTTAGGGAAGGGATGACGAGCGCGGTCTCTTGGGGTGGAAGAGTTTTGTGTGTTGCTCCTCCATGCTGTAAGGGTAGCGGACGTGTCGGCTGTCGCGGACGCCTCTCACCTTCCCCGTGTGGGCGTGGACGGCATACCCGTCAAGCTCCTGCGTTTTGGAAAATTGTGTGAGAAAATAATACTCGTTGTCCCTGATAACACAGCGGGCAAAAGGCTCTGCCCGTCGGACTTGGGCGTTGAGATGGTCCTCCAAGCGGGCGTAGGCGTCCGCGGCGGACAGCGGTGCATGCTCGCTGAAGGCCACCGCTTCCTCGAGGCTCAGAAAGCCTTTCTCTCGGCAGGAGACCAGCAACACCATGCCGAGCAGGCAGAGGAAAAAGGCTCTGATGGCCGAATCAATCATGCTTGATCGCGGGTGAAGGAATGATAGTACAGGATGACTTTGCTGCTCGCCTGATTGACATACAAATCAAAACAGGCGGTGAAGGGTTCTTGAAACCGGACACCTGTCAGCCGACCGCCCGTGTAGCGGGACCACGTCTCCTGCGAGAGGAGCTCCGCCATGTCATCGAGCTTCCTGTGTCGAAGCAGACTGATCACCGAGGATAGCTCGTGAGCATCAGGTGCCGGCGTGAGCTGATACGTCTCTCGGATGCTCTCCACCCAGTCGGCATCGGCCTCATAGAGGGCGACGGCGGAGAAATCAAACATTCCCCTGCTTTCATGGATGACGGGGTACGCCGTCCCTGTTTGAGGCGGGGGCGGGAGTAAGGCCTTGTAGGTAAAGCTCTGCTTAGCCTCTTCCCCGACGACATACGCTTTGTGGCTCTCGGATAGTGTTTTCCCGAGCAGGAAAACGCCGAGAGCCGCGCAGACGATGCTGAGGGCAAGAAGTACTCGTTTCATGAATCCGTTTCCATTCTAGCGGCACGGAGTCCTTTTACAAGATTTTTTTTTTGAATGGTGTGCGTTTTTTTTTGCTTTTTAATCCATTGATATTCCGCGTTTTGGAGAATGATAAAGGGTGGGCATGTATTGCGGATGCTTTTTGTTTTTTGCCAAGGGCAGGGGCGGCGTGGTATACCATATGCAAGTCACGGCCTTACGGCGCTGCGCGGGAAAGGGATAGGAACGAAAAAGCACCCCGCAGCCGCCCATCAGGCAGTGCCTGATTACCCCCGAATGAAAACGCACCGCTCCTGAGAGTTCCCTCTCAGGGGCGGTGTCGTTCGGCGGGGGCCGGCAGGGATGCCGGGTAGCATGTCACCTGAAAAAAGGGCGCGGCGTGGGGGGCTGTCGGGTAGCATGTCACCTGAAAAAGTCGCGGGCGGCGTGGGGGATATCGGGTAGCATGTCACCCGAGAAAGTCGCGGGCGGTGCGCGGGAAGACCCGGGTAGCATGCCACCTGAAAAAAGGGCGCGGCGTGGGGGGATGCCGGGTAGCATGTCACCTGAAAAAAGAGCGCGGCGTGGGGATGTCGGGTAGCATGTCACCTGAAAAAAAGGGCGCGGCGTGGGGATCCGGGTAGCATGTCACCCGAAAAAAGGGCGCGGCGTGGGGGGATGCCGGGTAGCATGTCACCCGAGAAAGTCGCGGGCGGCGGGGGAGGAATCCGGGTAGCATGTCACCTGAAAAAAAGGGCGCGGCGTGGGGCTGTCGGGTAGCATGTCACCCGAGAAAGTCGCGGGCGGTGCGCGGGAAGACCCGGGTAGCATGTCACCCGAGAAAGACGCGGGCGGGGTAAAGAACACTTTTTACTCTGTGTGTATTTTTTTGCTTTTGTAACCGATTGATATTCATTGTGTCAGCGTGTCCTGACATGCGGGCATGTATTGCGGATGCTTTTTGTTTTTTGCCAAGGGCAGGGGATGCGTGGTATACCATACGCAAGTCACGGCCTTACGGCACTGCGCGGGAAAGGGATAGGAACGAAAAAGCACCCCGCAGTCGCCCATCAGGCAGTGCCTGATTACCCCGAATGAAAAAAATCCCGCTCCGAGTCCTTGGCTCGGGGCGGGATTTTTGATGAAGTTCATGTCCGTTTTTTCGCGGTGGAGCGGTGCATCGTCTTACAAGGATAATAACTCCTTCCAGACCTTCCTTTCCTGAGGGGAGAGGTTGCACCATTTATATCGAAAAGACGGGATGTTTTCGATATCCTCTTGGGGGAATGTCGCTCCCTTTTCTACCAGCTGACGGGCATAGGTCTCCTGATTTTTCAGGAACGCTATCCCCAGCAGCGTGGGGTGATTTTCCTGATACGGGAGGCGGGAGCTCAGAATCTTCGGCGTGATTTTGTCGGACTCCAGCAGGGCTTTGAATGCCCCTGAGTTGCGGCTGACTAAACAATTGCAACAGGCGGCGAGCAGAGCATCGTCGCTGTAATCCGTTTGCTGCAGGATGAGCTTTGTGGCCTGATACAGGGTATCGGTATCCGGCCACTCATCATTGTTTCGCGCCAGGGTGGCAAAAAGAAATCCGCTCGTGACGCCGTGGAGAATGTCGGTGTGCTCTCGCGGGGAGAGCGGCGTGTGTTGATAATACTCGGCCAAGGCTTGCATGTCGCCGCTCATGATAAGGTCATGAATGTCATCTTCCGTGTCGGCGGAAAGAAGAGGAGCCAACGACACAAGTGCCAACAGGAACGCAAGGATGGCTGTTTTCATGGATAGGATGAACCAATTTTTTAAGGAACGATGGCACTACCGCTCGTTGTCATGCTCGTCATGGGGCGAAAGATGGGGGGAGAGCATTCTCTGAAGATCGGCCTCGACACTCTTGTCCAGTTGTTGCATGCGTTCTCGCACTCTGTTGTACTTGACCTCCGCGTTGCATTGATACAGCGCGTTGCTCATGAAAATACCCAATGCCGCGATGAGCCACGATAGGACGGCAAGACGTTTCCTGACGTGCTCTTTTTCCCTTGAAACATGAGAGGATTTTTTTCTTTCTATGTAATTTTTTTTGGGGAGAGGCGTGTGTTTATTCATTTATTTCGACTTCGTTTTTAATATGGAGCGGATTTTGATGAAGGAAAAACAAAGCAGATAGGAAATCAGTAAACTACATGCGTGGAGCAGGAGGGAAAATAACCATAACGCCACTTCCTCTATTGATAAACAGGGCGAATCGGAGAAAAGGAATGTAACGCATGAAAAGTATGCCAGTAAGAGAGTAATGGGTATGACTGAAATGATGCTAATGTGTACTGATTTTTTAAAGTTCCACGCGTATCCTGCATATATGCCCCCACTTAAGGGGAGGATGAACGCAAGTAAGAAAAATAGCTGAAACATATGATTGGGGGCTATTCGTTGGCCGATTCACATGAAAACCCCTCATCCCGGCCATCAACCTGTTCCCGGTTACCCCAATAATGTTCATGCGGAATTGCCGGGGCAAGGTCGTAGGGGGTGTAGGTGTAGGCGAGGTCGATGCGGCCATCGGTGCGATAGGTTTCGCAGATGTTTTTGGTGAGATCCCAGCCGTAGGCTGGGTGCGGCTTAAGCAACCAGACCCCGAGCCGCGAACACACCTGTGAGCGGGGACCTTGCGAAGCAAGGCGAGTGGGGGCGGAGTACCATGTGCCGTTCTTTTGGATGGCGAGCGGGCGGGTGGCGGTGGGCTGGGTGGGCTGACTCGCTGACACCCCATTGCGCCGTTGACTCGCTGCCGCCTCTCGGCAGCTCGCCCCCTGTCGGGGGCAATGCCTGCGGCATTGTCTAATCACCCTTACAGCCGTCGGGTGCTTTCGCCCCTTCGGGGCAATCCCGCTTCGCGCATTGTCCAATCCCCCTCCAAGCCTTCGGGGGCTTTCGCTGCGCGTATTGTAGCCGAAGGTGTCACTTGTTTGCGTGCCGTAGCGGGCGAGGTTGCGGGCGGTGGGACGACCGGAAAATATGCTGCTGCCATGTGCACGAAAAGATGGCCTTCGCACATTTTTTGTACGCATGCTGTAACTACTTGCTTTCGTTTCTGTATTTTAGCTGTTTTATGCTGAAATTTCAATAAAAAACAGTGCGCCTCTTCATTTTGAACCGCGCGCGGAACAAGGATATAAACGTGATGTGTGCAATCCGGAAAAGCTCCATTGTAAAAGAGCTTTCGTTAATGGCATGCTACATCGGCAAAAGAGCGGGTAAGTATTGCGGAGGTTTGTCTTGTTTTGCCGTTCGAGGGGAGCAGAGGATGCTATGGCGAGGATGGGAAAGGGGTGGAAACGAAAGACTCCCGTTTGTGCTCATGAAGCTCTGCCCCATTACTGCTGAATGAAAAATCCCCTCCCCGAACCTTGGTATCGGGGAGGGGTGCTTCAGAAATTGTTAAGGAGTCTCGGCTAGGGTGTTTTGCCTCTGCTTTTCGGTGTCCCTTTTTGGTTCTCTTCCTCCTCTTTCAGGTACGAGAGAACCTCTGAAGCTCGTTTGTCGCCTTGGGCTATGGCTGTCCTAAGCAAGTCGTATGCTTCTTCTCTGCGCCCTGTTTGGGCGTACACTTCTGCTAATTCACATCGGCAGGAGTCTGTGGTTGCCCAATGGGCGTCGGGATGATTCATCCCCTTCTTGAGCCAGTATTCCGCTTCATCGTAGTTGACCTCGCAGCCGACACCGACGCGGTAATAATTCCCCAGCATCATCATGGATTCCGGATCATTATTCATCGCTGCTTCCTTGTACCAGTAGAATGATTTGCGTCCTAACTCGGCATCTCCTCGT
Source organism: uncultured Verrucomicrobiales bacterium (assembly GCA_937893015.1). Taxonomy (GTDB): domain Bacteria; phylum Verrucomicrobiota; class Verrucomicrobiia; order Verrucomicrobiales; family Akkermansiaceae; genus Akkermansia. The sequence goes on from CALBJX010000039.1 coordinate 10,025, forward strand.
GCGCCGAGGTTGTGGTACCACGCTGCCAGATAATTTTGGTGTTTGACCGCACCTTGTTGAGCTGCGGCAATCAGCCACTGCTCATCGCGCTTCGCATCTCTACCAAATGCCTTGGGTAAATCATAATAACCTAGCTCATATTGTGCATCTGCGTTGCCTTTATGCGCGGCAAACAGAGTGTAGAGAATAGAGCATGGATTGCCCTTCCTGTCCCACTCAATGCCCTTTTGTTGGCATTCATCTGCTGTATATGTATATTGGGCAAGCTCGCGTTCAATAGTATGGATATCACTAAGCTCCGAGCGCAACTTGTTGTTGTCCCATAGCAGTGCACATAATAACGCGCCGAAAATGACGATAGTGATTATTTCGGGTTTGCTTATAGCAATTTTCATGATTTTGAAATTTGGTGAGAATCCCATGCGACCCTACTAATATCGTTGTCGAATATGATACGATAATGTAAGTCCATTATCTTGCCGCCCGGGGATTTGTCCAGCTTAATGATTGCATCAGCCTTGTTCGCAATTTCGTGGTACATGAGACCGAATCCTCCTGAATTGGCGTAGAGATTCGTATGTCCCCCACTTGCCAGAACAGTTCCCCAATCCAGTTCGAGTTTATCTATCCCTCCCAGAATGGTTTTAAACATAGAATTGGTGCGAGAGGAACGCCAATCATGTGAGTTGTAGGTAAATGTCGCTGTAATCTTGTAGGAGAGTGTTTCGTAATATTGCTTCCTTTCTTCATTACACTCGCATGTGTCTTCCCATACGGGATAGACAATAATAAAGAAATCATTTCTGACATGCAATGTGTCGTTGTTATTGAGGCCTGTGCGATGATATCCCCAGAATCCCTTAGAAATAACCTCAGGTCTGAGTTTTAAGCAAGAGTTCTTGATGGAAATATCTTCCAGTCCTAAGGAATCCCCATGGGAGATAGGTCTGTTTTTGATATAACCGTACTTTGCAATATCGGAACCGTCAGAGGCGGGATCCATTCTCATCCACCTACCCACCGCCGGGTTGTAGTGGCGGTAGTTGTAGTAGACGATGCCGAGCTCGGTGTCGTGGTATTCCGAGGACCAGCGGATGGGTTGGTCGTAGGTGTGGGCGGGGGTGCACTCACCATACGGAGTGTAGGTGTAGGCGAGGTCGATGCGGCCGTCGGTGCGGTAGGTTTCGCAGATGTTCTTCGTCAGGTCCCAGCCGTAGGTGTACCATGTGCCGTTCTTTTGGATGGCAAGCGGGCGGGTCGCGGTGGGCTGGGTGGGGTCCCACGTGATAAACCAGAGTGCGGGCGTGTAGGCGCGGGTGAGGTCACAGCAGGCAAGACGGCCGACGGCTGTAAGGCCGGTTGGACAATGCGCGAAGCGGGATTGCCCCGCAGGGGTGAGCCGCCGATGGGGCGGCGGCGAATCAATTTGGAGATAGCCGCGGTAGAGGAAGCGGCGGTGCTCCGTCAGGGTGCCGTTAGTGGTGACTTTCTTCGTGGCGCGGCGACCCATGGTGTCGTAGGTGCACTCGACCACGATGCTGCTATCCGCCTTTTCGAAGCGCACGGGGCGGTTCTTGGCGTTGTAGGTGACGGACCATGTGCCTGTGCTTGTCTTGATGAGCGTTTGGTTGCCGTCTGCGTCAAAGGTGGGGGTGAAGCTGCCTTCGGCGGTATATTGATTCAGACGATTGGACGTGTACGCTGTCGAGGTGCCGTCCTCCGTCGCGGAAGTGCGATTGCCGATGGCGTCGTAGGCGTAGCTGTAGTCTGCGCTGTTGACGTGGGCCGCGGTCAATTGACTCGCAGGCACCCCATTGCCTGCTCGCCCCTTCGGGGCAATCCCGCTTCGCGCATTGTCCAATCCCCCTCCAAGCCTTCGGGGGCTTTCGCTGCGGGTGTTGTAGCCGAACGTGTCCTGTGTCTCGGTGCCGTAGCGGGCGAGGTTGCGGGCGGTGGGGCGTATGCGCGAATTTACCCTAGATGACGGACGGAAAGGTGCCGTTCGTACAGAGTTTTTGAGGATGCTGTTGCGCTGTTTTTTCGTGCCTGTATTCTAGTTCTATAGTGCGGAAATCTCAAGAAAAATCCGTGCTTTGCTTCATTTTGCACCGAGCGCGGAACAAGGCAGGAAATGTGATGTACGTTCCCCAATTTTCATCATTGTAAAAGATCTTACATCAACGCCTTGGAACGAGTAAAAAAGCGGGCATGTATTGCGGATTCTCTTCTTGTTTTGTCGCACAGGGAAGTGCTGTGTTATATACCATACGCAAGTCCCAGCTACACGGCGTGGCGGGGAGAGGGATGGGAATGAAAGCAACACGACCATGCGCCCCAAGCTCTGCCTGATTACCCCGAACCAAGAAAGAATTCCTCTCTGAGCCAACTGCACGGAGAGGAATTTTACCTTTTTGTCCCTCCTTACGGAAGCTCGCGGAGAAGGTGTGTGCTTCCGTAATAGGAGGCGTTTTACGAGAAAAGCCCTGCATCTGGGTGTCCTCATGTGTTTTACCGGACCCTTTTTTCTTTGCTGACAGTCTGCTGCGACTCAAAACAAGGAGAGCACGATTTGACCACACGCCTGCCCTGCACATGGCAGGGCAGGAATTGGTTTCTTACTCAAGTTTGTATGTGCGCAGTCTGAGATGATGGTTAATTATCAATGTGATAAAGTATTCTGCGGAGTGGCTTATTTTAAGTAAAATGCGAATAGTTGGGTGCACTGTAACTAATCTTTTAAAGAAAAGATCATTCTGTTGATGAGATTTCTGATCGAAATATGAACGATTGGATCCAAATGAGAGAAGTTTACCAACTTTGTTTAATTGAATCATTTTCTTCCATTACCATCCCATAGAGCCGACGATGAGTCGGCTCTATCTGTATAAACAGGGGCTTGTGAGGTAGTATTTTGAAAAGTAGGGTTTAGAACTTTTAGAGGGAAACAGACTCAGGTGGCCATATGCTGTCCCATATCATTCTATCTGAGACCAATCAATTCCCTTCAAAAAGGGGATACTCGGACACAAATCCACATATCTTCGTCCGCCTGCTGTCCCATAATCTGATATAAGCCGCAATACGTTACGTCGGCACCATAGCACCCCTTTGATAAAGGTGAAGAAGTGTCTGAAATCGCTCTCCCATTTTCCCTGCCATGCCAGAATGCGCAGCAACAGGTAAACCAGCATGGCAGACCACAGCTGCCATTCAATAGCGTTTCGGCTGAATCCTACAAAGGTACGCAGCTGCAAGGTCTGCTTGATTTCTTTGAAAAAGGTTTCAATCGCCCATCGGGCTCGGTACAAATCGCAAACAGAGCTTGCAGCCCATTCAAAATTGTTTGTCAGGAAGGTGATAATTTTCTCCTCCCCCTTTGAGTCCTTTACTCGGGCGCGAATAAGACGCAACGTTTGCGGATAGCGGTTATGGCTTACTTTGCCGCTTAATTCCACCTCCTCATCGCTGATGATGCTCTTCGGCTTGCCGGACTTCCGTGCACGAATGACCTTGAAACGCGCATTTTCTTTCGCTCTTGTGACCCAAAAGACCCCACGCTCACTGAGCACATTGAGGTGCTCATACGCAACGTAGGCTTTATCAAAGACAGCAATATCACCGGATTTCATATCGGCACATAACTCCACCATGTAGTTTGAATCATGTCCCCTTGCCGGCTCTGAGATGATGCGAATGGGCAGAAAAGAGCCCACATCAAGGCTCATGTGCAGTTTGGCTGCGGCTTTGCGCTTGCGGTGGTTTGGCCCAATCCATGCATTTGTGTATCAGCTCTATGGTGGCGGAATCAATCGCCCTTACAACACGCTTGAAGCGTCTCGGCATGCGGAAGTAGCATCGGGCTCCTTTCTGAAAGAAAGGAGTGCAGCTCTGTTGGTAGTGCTTTAACACATCCCAATAAATAGCCTTAATAATCTCGCTGCTGCGTGTACGATTAGCATGAGAGAGCGTATTGCGACAAGGAGCCGTCGCGTTACGCGCCCTATTGAGCAATCCGCAATGAAAGCCCAATGCATCACAAATGTCGTTGAGGCTTAGACAGTGCGCCAGGTGGCAAAACATAAGACTTACCACCTGACTCCATACAGAAAAGGTGCGGGTGCAAACCTTGATGCCGTGTTGCTCGCGCACCCTGTTGACAGCTTTACTGACCAAATTAGCAGGAATAAGGTTGCAAATCTGGGGTAATACTGCTACATTCTCTCTGGTGTTTGTTTTTGTTTTCATATCACACCGATTATGAGTGTAATCGGTACAAAGTCAAACACCACCTTTTTTTATTCTGTCACCATCCTCTATGGGATGGCAATGATTTTCTGCTTTTAATTTTATCCATGATTTTAGTATTGGAGAATTCTCGTATCTTTGAGAAATAAGGTTATTGCTTCGCATGGCTTTATAAAGTTTGTAGCTGTCGACCTGACATATACTTCGAATGATTTCTATTTCACTCATAGGGTTTTGAGCTGAAGAAAAAGCGTCTAACGATGCACCTTTTCTGATTCCAAGAAGGATGATATTTATTGCTAAATCTCTATATGTACAATATTCTTCTGTGTCTGACTGTTGAACGCTTTCTTTCGCTAATGCTCGCAATAGGTCCCCTAAAAGGGCGGCATCGTTTTTACGCGAAAACGAAATCAGGTTTTCATCAATGCATGAATAAATCAGTTTTAATGACTCAACCGACCCTTCACTGGAAAATTCTATAATATCATTCTGGGATATCTGTAAAGATGAATCTTTTTTATGTAAGACAATAAGATTTTCGATGATCGTTTTCCAATCAAAATCCGCTGTCGTAACGTCAGGTTGAAGAATAGCATATATGATTAATGCGTTCTTTAAGCATTCAAATTTCTTATGAGGGTCGCTTTGTAATTCTGCTTTTCTTTCCCATGCGTATGCATCGCTCCTATTGATTTCCTCCTCTCCGCATGATAATAATAGTTGAGTTATTATAAGAAAAAGCGAGAATTTTAATAAAATTTTCCTCATGTAAAACCCTTTCATATTACTGACATTGAAATGATTAGTTAACTTTAAACAATGAACTTGCGTAATTATGGTCTAAGTAAAACTTGAGAAGCCAGGGACTGGGAATGCCGATTAAACTGTATGCTACAAATTTTAGCCTAAAACCTTCTTTCCTAATATTTGCATCGCTTGAATGAGTGGCTTCAATTGCTGTATCTAAAATTATTGTTGTAACTTTGGATGTGCAATTGTTGGTGTAACTCCATGATTCGTTTAGGTATTTATATCTGCTGTAATCTTTATTAGGGGAATATTTTCCATTATCTATAATAAGTTCTTTTATATCACTCGGTATATTTTCTATGCTTATTCCTTCCTCAAACAACTTATTCAATTTTTTGGACATTATTTCTTCTAATTCGTGAGATGTTTTATACGTATATTTGATTTCAATATCTTTTGCGCCACCTTTCATGAGAATCATAGGGCCAGCTTGAAACATTTCATTGACTATATCACCAGTTTCAATTTCCTGATTTCCAATGCTAGATTTCGGACACTTTTTTTTGAAATCATACCTTCCTAAATATCTTCCAAAATTCCAGCTTTGTCCGGCAACATCTATACCTACATGCCCATAGCCCTCTGTTTCAACGCGAATGCTGAACATACCTAAATGATCGCTGTACGTAGTAGGAACTTTATCCAAGATGTATATATTTTTTGAGATAAACTCTGGGAGTATATCCCTCCCCATCCACCTGCCCATTGCCGGGTCGTAGTGGCGGTAGTTGTAGTAGACGAGACCGAGCTCAGTGTCATGGTATTCACTACTCCAGCGGAGGGGCTGGTCGTAGGCGTGGGCGGGGGAGACTTCGCCGTAGGGCGTGTAGGTATAGGCGAGGTCGATGCGGGCATCGGTGCGGTAGGTCTCACAAATATTCTTGGTGAGGTCCCAGCCGTATGTGTACCAGGTGCCGTTCTTTTGGATGGCAAGGGGGCGGGTGGCGGTGGGTTGGGTGGGATCCCACAAAATGTACCAGAGCGCGGGGGTGTAGGCGCGGGTGAGGTCGCAGCACGCGACTTGGAGGTAGCCGCGGTAGAGGAAGCGGCGGTGCTCCGTCAGGGTGCCGTTGGTGGTGACCTTCTTGGTGGCGCGGCGGCCCATGGTGTCGTAGGTGCACTCGACCACGATGCTGCTATCCGCCTTTTCGAAGCGCACGGGGCGGTTTTTCGCATTGTAGGTGACGTTCCACGTACCGGTGGAGGTCTTGATAAGCGTCTGATTGCCGTCCGCGTCGAAGGTGGGGCGGAAGCTGCCTTCTGCCGTGTATTGATTCAGCTTGTTGGCAGTGTACGTCGTGCGGGTGCCGGCTTCGGTGGCGGCGGTGCGGTTGCCGATAGCATCGTAGGCGTAGGAATAGTCCGCGCTGTTGACGTGGGCTGAGGTCAATTCGCTGCGGGTGTTATACCCAAACGTGTCCTGCGTCTGGGTGCCGTAGCGGGCGAGGTTGCGGGCGGTGGGTCTAGGGGAGAACATAACTCTCCCATGCGCACGGAAAGATGGGGGGCGCGCGCTCCTGTCATGCATGCTGGAAACCTTTGTTTTCGTGCCTGTATGTTAGCTGTTTTGAGCTGATTTTTCAATAAAAAACGATAGCTCACTTTATTTTGAACCGTGTACGGAACAAGGATACAACGTGAAGTTTGCACGTAGGAAAAGCTCATTTGTAAAAGAGCTTTCATTAATGGCTTGCGGCGCGTGCAAAAGGACGGGTGTGTATTGCGGAAGCTCCTTTTGGCTTGTCGAAGATGCAAAATCTGAGGTGTACTATATGTATATTACAACTACACGTCTTAGAAGGTGCAGGACGGGAATGAAAAACGCTCCTGTTGCGCTGATCTGACCCAGGGTAATTAATTCTAAAAATCCCTCTCCGAGCGTTTGCCTCGGAGAGGGATGCTTGATTTAGTTTGCGAGCAACATCTAGATGGTATATGGATTTGCTGGGAAGAAATATTTTGTTGCTGTTGCGATTAGTGATATAATCATAATAGCAAAGCATAGTTTTCTATGTGAATAATTCATCATATAGCAAATAATAGAAATAATAGATGTTAAAAAACTCCCTGTTGCGTGAATTAATATAATTAAAATTGCGCCTAAGTCGCACTTGAGAACGAGATCCTCCGGTGCGAGAAAATCGTTAAAAAAATAAAATAAATTGCAAAGAATTCGTCGATATACGCCAATGCAAAACCATAGAAAGAATATGCATAAATTGGTGTACCAAATCAGATTCAATACTGCTTTTTTTATCATAATGGTTATTTTTTTAACTGCTGGTGCGATTCTGCTGCGATATTTATATATTGTCATTATAAAAATGAATCGCGAATATGAAAACACACAGGATATATTTTCGTTTTCTGCTAGTTAGTTATTTGTATTCGCAATTGCAAGGTTCGCAGTTAGATAAGTCTCGAACGCCGTCAGCCTTAAGATCATTTTCATGAATTTTGATGTAAGAACATAGTTCTCCGCGCTTATCCCATAAATCCATGCCGATATTTATCGCAGCAATGTCATGCGGTTCATCAGGCCCTCCTTTCTGATAAACTGATGCAGCAAATAATAATTCGCTTCGAGAAAAACCGATAGCACGGCCAATCCACCCATAGTGAATGTTACCTATATTTTCTTTCAAGGAGCAAGAGCCACACAATGTAACACTAGCTTTGCAATTTCTTGTTTTAGGAATGCAACTTCCTGATGTGAATGGTTCTGAGTTTTTAAAATCCCACAAAGCATGCGTTTTAACAAGGTTGTAGAAAATTATATGGGTTTCCCATATCCCATATAGGTTAAACGACGATAAAATGTAGTCTTTTGCTTTTTTGTTTAATGGCGATTTTTTTACAATTTCATGCTCTAAGTTTTCTTTCATTACTCGCACTAACCACGAAGTAACATCAGGACCACATGAATCGTTGCAAGTTGTTCCATTGTAATCTATATGTAGGATGGGCGAGTTGTGACAATATCTCGTTAGATTTTCTAAAACCTCGATTTCATCCCTCCCCATCCACCTGCCCATTACCGGGTTGTAGTGGCGGTAGTTGTAGTAGACGAGACCGAGCTCGGTGTCATGGTATTCGCTGGACCAGCGGAGGGGTTGGTCGTAGGCGTGGGCGGGGGAGACTTCGCCGTAGGGGGTGTAGGTGTAGGCGAGGTCGATGCGGCCGTCGGTGCGGTAGGTTTCACAGATGTTCTTCGTCAGATCCCAGCCGTAGGTGTACCATGTGCCGTTCTTCTGGATGGCGAGGGGGCGGGTGGCGGTGTCTTGCGTCGGGTCCCAGAGGATGAACCAGAGGGCCGGGGTATATGCGCGGGTGAGGTCACAGCAAGCGATTTGGAGGTAGCCGCGGTAGAGGAAGCGGCGGTGCTCGGTTACGCTGCCGTTGGTGGTGACCTTCTTGGTGGCGCGGCGACCCATGGTGTCGTAGGTGCATTCCATCGTCACGCTGCCGTCACTCTTGGCGAAGAGGACGGGGCGGTTCTTGGCGTTATAGGTGACGTTCCATGTGCCCGTACTCGTCTTGATAAGCGTCTGGTTGCCGTCTGCGTCAAACTCGGGATGGAAGCTGCCTTCTGCCGTGTATTGATTCAGGCGGTTGGACGTGTACGCTGTCGAGGTGCCGTCCTCCGTCGCGGAAGTGCGATTGCCGATGGCGTCGTAGGCGTAGGAATAGTCTGCGCTGTTGACGTGGGCGGCGGTCAATTCGCTGCGCGTGTTATACCCAAACGTGTCCTGCGTCTGGGTGCCGTAGCGGGCGAGGTTACGGGCGGTGGGGCGACCGAGGATGTCGTAATCGTAGCTGCGTTGCACCACGAGGGCATCGGCGCGGCTGTAGGACATGTCGGTGGGCAGGTCGCGGGTCGCGTCGTAGCTCTGCGTGAGCGTGAGGCCGTTCGGGTGCGCGAGGGTGTGGAGCAGGTGGGTGCCGGGGAGGTAGGTGTAGGTGAACTCCTTGTGCTCGCCTTGGTGGGTGAAGCCTGCGGTGGCGATACGCCCGTCCGCGCCGTAGCCGATGGTGGTCTGCTGCTGTAGGATGTCGTTCTTGGCGTAGATGTAGCCCGTGCTGCGGCCCAGCGTGTCGCGCTGTTCGGTGATGGTGTGGGTCATGCTGCCCGCGAGCAGGCTGTCCGTTTCCGCTTCGCCGTAGCGGTTATAGGCGATGCTGCGGGTGCCCGCGGCATCGGTCACCTGTGTGAGCTGGCCGAGGTGGTTATAGACAAACGTCTCGTCCTCTGTGTCGTCGCTGTAGCGGATGGCCAGCAGGAGGTTGCGGAAGCTGTCGTACTCGTAACTCGTGACGATGCCGCGTGCGTTGGTCTCCGTGGCGGGGTTGCCGAAGCTGTCGTAGGTCTTGGTGACGATGCTGCCGTCCGCATAGCGTTTCGTGAGCTCCACGCCCGTGGCGTTGTCGTAGGTCCACGTCGTCGTGTCCCCAGCCGCCGCGCCGGTGGCGCTTTGGCTTGGCGAGCCGTCTGCATTCGTCGCAGGGGTGCTGCGGAAGGTGGTCAGGGCGGTGAGGCGGTCGGCATCGTCGTAGGCGTAGAGCGCGGGCTGACTCGCCGTGCCCCATTCCGCAACTTTGCGCCCGCGGACATCGTAGCGGTAGCGGGCGGTGTTGCCGAGGGCGTCCGTCACAGTGGCGGGTTGGTCGCTGTCGGCGGCGTAGGTGGTGGTCGTGGTGGCACCTGCGGCATCGGTGATGGCGAGGGTGCGGCCCGCAATGTCCGTCACCTGCGTGGCCGTGTTGCCGCGTCCGTCCGTCTGCGTGAGTTCCATGCCGTTGGACGTGTAGCGGCGGGCGGCGCGGGTGGTGACACCGGCGGCATCCGTCTGCTCGATGGTAAAGCCGTCGATGCTCAGGCTGCGGGCGGGCGTATCGCACCCAGGCAGCTCGGTGAGCGTGAGACGTGCTGTGCCCCCTGCGTATTCCGTGCGGGTGGTCGTGGCGTTGCCGCGCTCATCGATGCGGATGCTCGCGCTTTCGAGGGTGGAGGACAGCGCGCTGATGAGCGTTTTCTCTTCGCTCGTGAGGGCTTCGCCCGCGGCATTAT
>CALBJX010000040.1 GCA_937893015.1 uncultured Verrucomicrobiales bacterium
ACTTCGTACATCGTACATCGTACTTCGTACATTCAGTTCGACAAATCCCTCTTTGCCGAATCTCGCCGGGCCTCAGTTGCCCTTCACCACGGTGACATAGCGGGTGACGATGCCGAGGATGTTCTCGCGCTTTACGTCCACGCTGGAGATGTTGGTGATGCCGCCGTTTTGCTTGGCGCGCTCGATGGAGCAATCGCCGATGGCGACGAGGTGGCAGTAGGAGACGGCGTGAGATTGGCCCGTGCGCACGGCGGAACCGCTCGAAGCAGCCACGGGGCAGGAGGTGTTGGCGTAGATGATGCCCATGGGAGCGGCGGAATCACAGGAAACGAGGGCCAGAGCGGCAACAGCGGAGAGAAGAAGTTTTTTCATGATGATGTGGGATGCTTTACCCCTGCATCCTACCGCAATCACCGGGCTTCCGCAAGTGCATATTTCATCGGGAAGCGGAAAAAATTATTCTGCTGTGCGGGCTTGGCGGCGCGCCATGCGCAGACGTTCGCGTTCGGCGGCTGCCTGCTTGCCGAGCTTGGTGTCGGGGGCGATGTCGCGCGCCTGTTCCAGCGCGGCGATGGCCTCCAACAGCTTGGCTTCCGTGGCGGGGGTGTGGGCGCCGCCTTTGGCGTAACCGCGCTTGTATTCCTCCAACAGCAGGGGGTAGAGGCAGCGGAGCCCTAATAGCTGTTTGTCCTCCGTCGTGGCAAGGGGGTAGTTCATCAGCGCACGGCAACTGTCCAGACAGAGTCCGAGGGTGGCGTCATCCATGGGCTGCGCGAGCGCCATGCGGGCGAAGAGCAGGTATTCCTTGCCCAGATAGCGGCGGGCAGCGGCCTTCTCCTCGCGGTCGGGGGCCGTGGCGGCTCGTTCAGCCGCGGAGAGTGCCTCTTCCGTCAGCGTGCGCAGGGGCAGGGCGGCGTATTCCCCCGCTTCATCGCAGAGCACGAGGCAGGGTAGCTCTGTGATACCCGCCACCACGCCCTTGGCGGCGTTGACCGCATCGTGCATGGTGCGGCATTGCGAGGTGATGGGGATAAACTTCAGCTCGCGCTGCGGGTGGGCTTGGCGGAAGGGTGCCAGTTTTTCCGCCATTTCCTTGGTGTCCGTGCCGTTTTCGAAATAGATGAGAGCAGGGGGCTGCAGCGCGGCAGCTGTCTCCCTCGGCGTGCTGCTCGCGGCCTCCTCCGCAGAGAGGGGCAGGGCAGCGAGCAGAAGCAGGAGAAGGGCAGACTTCACGGAATAATTACGATTCCTCGGTGCTTGCCGCGGGGGCCTCCGCGCGGGCGATGGTGATGCGCTTGAAGCGCGAGTCCGTCTCCTCGGACGTGGTGGTGATACCGGGCATCTGTGCGAGGGCGTTGTGCACAAGGCGGCGCTGGTAGGCATTGAGCTTTTCCATCAACAGGGGCTTGCCTGTCTGCAACACGCGCTCGGCGCGGGCTCGGGCGCGGCGCAACAGCTTTTCTTCCGCACGTTCACGATAGCGGTCGCAGTCCACGCGCACGCGGGGGGCGTTTTCCCACTCCGCCTGCACCAGTCGGTTGACGAGGTATTGCAGGTCGTCCAGACGATCGCCTTCATCGCCGATGAGGTGGCTTGCATCGCTGCTCTCGATGTGCAGCACGATGCTGTCCTCATAGGGCTCCGTGAGGAAGGTGTAATCAAAACCCAACGGCTTGAGGAGGGCCTCAGCCGCGGTGAGGGTAAGCGTGGTCAGGCGTTCGGTGTCGGACATGGCAGGGAAAGATATTAATCGCGGTTGCCGAGGAAGCGCAGCAAGTAGAGGAAGAGGTTGATGAAGTCCAGATACAGGTTCAGCGCACCGAGAATGGCACCCTTTGCGCGGGATTCTTCATCCGTGCAGAGCCCTTGGTGAATGAGCTGCTGTGTGTCGTAGGCCGTGAAGGCTGCGAAGACCACCACGCCGATGCCGGAAATCAGCATCGTGGAGAGGCCGTTGCCCCAGAAGCAGTTGGCGATACCCGCGATGATGAGACCGATGAGCGCCATGAAGAGGCCGCGCCCCCAAGTGCCCAAATCCTTCTTGGTGGTATAGCCGTACACCGACATCGCACCGAAGGTGGCGGAGGTCACGCCGAAGGTCAGCCCCAGTGATTCCTGCGTGTAGGCAAAGCAAACCGGCCCGAAGAGGACGCCCTGCGCCGCGGCAAAGGCCAGCAACATGGCAGCCAGCGCATTGCGGGTGAGGCGGTGCGCCCCGAAGCACATGACAACCACAATGCCGAGGATGCCGAGCCACACCATGAGAAGGTGATCCAAGGCCCAGAAAAGGAATTCCGTGTTGTTCATCGTGTAGACGGCCACACCCGCCGTGATGGCCATGCAGGCGGCCATCCAGAGATAGACTTTATTGAGGTAGGCGCGGGCAAGATCCGGTGTGACGGAAAAGGCGTTTTGCTCGTAGGGCTGTTCCATGTCCCCATTCTACCTGCGCGCGCCCGAAAGGTCAAGCCAAAGCTGCTGACAGACTGAGCCGATGACGGCTCTGCGGCAGGGGCTGCGGATGCTGTGGAAGGGAAAAGGAATTTTCCTCTCGCTATTGGGGTCGTTTTATTGTATACTGCGCGCGCATGAGTACGCCGAGGGTTGCCATTGTTCGTTATAACGCGGGGAATATTCGCTCCGTGGTGAACGCGTTGCGTCGTGTGGGGGTGGAGCCCGTTGTCACGGATGACGTGGCGGAGCTGCGGGCGGCGGAGAGGGTGATTTTCCCCGGGCAGGGGGCGGCCTTCGCCACGATGGCGTATCTTCGGGAGAGCGGGCTGGACAAGGTGATTCCGACGCTTACGCAGCCCGTGCTCGGCATCTGCATCGGGCAGCAGCTGCTCTGCGCACACTCCGAGGAGGGCGATGTGGATTGCCTCGGCGTGTTTCCTGAAACGCCTGTGATAAAATTCCCCGAGAAGCCGCTCGATGCTTCGGCAGCGGTGCTGAAGGTGCCGCATATCGGCTGGAACACGATTACGGATTTGAAAACGCCGCTGTTTGAAGGGCTGTCTGCAGGCGATTATGTGTATTTCGTCCACAGCTTCTATGTGCCCGCCTCGCCCTATGCGATTGCGACGACGGAGTACGGCGGTATCCGCTACAGCTCCGCGCTGCGCCGCGGGAATTTCTACGCCACGCAGTTCCACCCCGAGAAGAGCGGGGCGGCGGGCGAACGCATCCTTTCCAACTTCGTGCATCTCTGCCATGATTGAGCTCATCCCCGCCATCGACATCATCGGCGGCTGTTGTGTGCGCCTGACGAAGGGCGACTACGCCGCGCAGAAAACCTACGATGCCCACCCCGAAGACGTGGCCAAGCGCTTCGAGGACATGGGGGCACGCCGCCTGCATGTGGTGGATTTGGACGGCGCGAAGGCCTCCCACATCGTGAACCGCGAGGCACTGGAGCGTATCACGAGCGCGACGAATCTCATCGTGGACTTCGGCGGCGGCATCAAGCAGGAGAGCGATTTGCAGACCGCCTTCGACTGCGGTGCGGCGATGGTGACGGTGGGCAGTCTCGCCGCCACGCAGCCCGAGACCCTGTTGCAGTGGGCGGAGCAGTTCGGCGCGGACCGCTTCATCGTGGGCGCGGACGCTCAGGACGGCCGCATCCGCACGCACGGTTGGTTGCAGGACGGCGGCATGTCCCTGCGCGAGTTCGTGGCCTTCTACATGCAGCACGGCATCACCCGCGTGCTCTGCACGGATATTTCCCGCGACGGCATGCTCTCGGGGCCGAATGTTGAGCTTTACCGCGAGCTGATGGCCGAATTTCCCGCCTGCCGCCTGATTGCCAGCGGCGGCGTGAGCTCCGCGGAGGATATCCGTGCGCTGAACCATGCGGGCATCCCCTCCGTCGTGTTCGGTAAAGCTTTTTACGAGGGGAAGATTGACCTCCCCGCCCTCCTCTCCGAACTCCGCTGACCGCTATGCTTGCCAAACGCATTATTCCCTGTCTGGATGTGAAGGACGGCGCGACCGTCAAGGGCACGAATTTCGTCAACCTGCGCTCGGCAGGCGACCCCGTGGCTCTGGGCAAGGCCTACAGCCTGCAAGGGGCGGATGAACTCGTGTTCCTCGACATCACGGCGAGCCACGAGGGCCGCAAGACCTTTTGCGAGATGGTGAGCCGCGTGGCGGCGGAAATCTCGATTCCCTTCACCGTGGGCGGCGGCATCAACGAGCTCGCCGATGTGGCGCGCCTGCTGGATGCGGGAGCGGACAAGGTGAGCATCAACTCCGCCGCGCTGCGCCGACCGCAGCTCATCGACGAGATTGCGGGGCACTTCGGTTCGCAGGTCTGCGTGGTGGCGATTGATGCGAAGGAGTTTTCTGTCGGCGACTGGCGTTGCTACCTGAACGGCGGTCGCGTGCCGACCGACCGCCGCCTCATGGAGTGGGCGAAGGAGGCCAACGAGCGTGGCGCGGGCGAGATTCTCTTCACCAGCATGGACCACGACGGCGTGAAACAGGGCTTTGCGAACGAGGCACTGGCGCAGCTCGCGGACATCCTGACCATCCCCGTGATTGCCAGCGGCGGGGCAGGGGCCAAGGAGCATTTTGCGGATGCCTTCCGGCTCGGCCATGCGGATGCCGCGCTGGCAGCGAGCGTGTTCCACTTCGGGGAAATCCCCATCCCCGAGCTCAAACAATACCTGCGCGCGGAGGGGCTTCCCGTGCGTCTCTGATTTTTAAACAACAAACACAATTGATGACCATGACCATTGATTTCGACAAGGGTAACGGGCTGGTGCCCGCCATCATTCAGGATGCCGCCACCGCCAAGGTGCTGATGCTCGGCTACATGAACGCGGAGGCGTATGAAAAAACGGTTTCCACAGGCAAAGTGACCTTCTGGAGCCGCACGCGCAACTGCCTGTGGACGAAGGGGGAGACGAGCGGCCACTTCCTCGATGTGGTGAGCATTGCCAACGACTGCGATAACGACACGCTGCTCATCAAGGTGACCCCGCACGGCCCTGTCTGCCACACGGGCACGGACACCTGCTGGGGCGAGAAGAACGAGGGCAACCCGCTGCTTTTCCTCACGGAGCTCCAAGACTTCATCAACAAGCGGCACGAGGAAATGCCCGAAAAGTCCTACACGACGAGCCTCTTCCGCGACGGCATCAACCGCATGGCGCAGAAGGTGGGCGAGGAGGCGCTCGAGGCCGTCATCGAGGCCGTGAACGGCACGGATGAGCGTCTCATCTACGAGGCGTCCGACATGTTCTACCACCTCATCGTGCTGCTGACCTCCAAGGGCATGCGCATCGAACAGATTGCCGCCGAGCTCGCCGAGCGTCACCGCCCCGGTTGGGCGAAACATTAAGGGCAAGGGCGAAGTCCGAAGTCAGAAGTCCGAAATTCAGCTATTTTCTTGCATAAGCCTTTTGCGGAGTCCGCGCCACCCCTTGGCCGAGCGTAGCGAGAAATAAACTGTTTTCTGATATTTACCCCCTTTCGGACTTCAGCCTTCGGACTTCGGACTTTTCCCCATCCCGTCGATACCAAGACAAACCATAACCTAAGAATCCGCATGAACACGACACTCACCATGCTCGGCACGGGCAATGCGGCGGTGACGCGTTGCTTCAATACCTGTTTTGCGCTGCGGACGGAGCAGGGCGTGTTCCTGACGGATGCGGGCGGCGGCAACGGCATTCTGAGCCGATTGGAGGCCGCGGGTATCGCGCTGCCCGAGATTCACGAACTTTTCGTGACGCACGCCCACACGGACCACATTCTCGGCGTTATCTGGGTGCTCCGCATGGTGGGGCAGCTCATCAATGCGGGGAAGTACGAGGGCGAGCTGCGCATCTACGGTCACAACCTCGCGCTGGAGGTGGTGGAGTGGGTGAGCCGCCACACCCTGCCGGGCAAGGTCTGCCGCCATATCGGGGAGCGCATCCGCCTCGTCGAGCTGCGCGACGGCGACTCGTTCACCGCGGCGGGTATGGAGGGACAGGCTTTCGATATCGGCTCTACCAAGGCGAAGCAGTTCGGCTACCGCTTGATGCTGCCCGAGGGGAACGTGCTGGTTTGTCTCGGCGATGAGCCTTTCAACGAGCGCAACCGCGCGCTGGTGCAAGGGGCGGACTGGCTGATGAGCGAGGCCTTCTGTCTGGCGGCGGATGCCGAGCGCTTCAAGCCCTACGAGAAGCACCACAGCACCGCGCAGGATGCAGGAAAACTTGCCGCGGAATTGAATGTGAAAAACCTTCTTCTCTACCACACCGAAGATAAAACCCTCTCCACCCGCCGCGCGGCCTACACGGCGGAAGCCGCCCAATCCTTCGCCGGGCGCATCGAGGTGCCCGACGACGGGGAGACACTGACGCTTTGAGTCTCCCGAGGGGGAGCATCGGAATGCCTTACATACGTTTTATGAAATATATCGCACTGATATTGTCGTCCCTGAATGGTATTGCGTTCGCCGCTGCACCGCCGGAGTGCGTTTGGCTTGCCGCAGTTCCCGAGATGCCGCCTGCTTCGCTGCACGAAGCGGTGGAGCGGGGAAATCTCACCCGCCTGAAAGAGTTGTCCGCGCAGAAGGATGCCGACCTCAATGCCCGCGATGAAGCGGGAAAAACTGCGCTGCATCTGGCGACGGAGCAGGGTAAGCCGGAGTTCGCCGCTGTGCTGCTGGAGGCGGGGGCTGACCCCGAGGCCGTGGATAAGGAAGGCAAACCCGCGGGGGAGGTGAAGGTGCCGCAGAAGTATTACACCGCGGCCGAGCTCAACGGCGGCGACCCCGAAGTGACCTACCGCCACCGCCGATTCTCCGCCTATCTCGATATCGAGAAGCAGAAGGCACTCTACAAAAACAGCGGATACGACCCCTACGAAAACGCCCTGGGTATCTTCATCAAGGAGGGAGAGACCATCCGCCTCTGCATCAACGGCATGCCGAAGGGGGAGCTGAACCTCATCGTCAAGAGCTATGCGGACAACGAGGCCGGTGACGAATGGCCCCTGCATGTCGGCAGCAACAGCGTGAGCTCCCAGAAGGACGGCTTGCTGTATCTCTCCTACCGCAAGGCGGACAAGGAGACGGCAGCTCCCGACATCGATGTCACCATCTCGGGCGGCACCATCAACGGCGTGATGACGGAAACTGACAGCTCGGAGACCTGGCAGCGCCTGCTGGCATCGGCCAAGGCGCCGTGGCTGGATTTGCTCGGCAAGCGCACGCACCTCGTGCTGCCCGTGGATTCTCTGTGCGCACATTGCCCCGCCAAGGGCGCGGAGTTGCTGGCTCTCTACGACCGCATCATCGAGCTCCAACAAAAGCTTTGCGGCTGGGACAAATATGGTCACCCCGGCAACCACATTCTCGGGCGTGTGGTGTACAACGGCTACATGTTCGCGGATGAGTTCGGCGCAGGTTTCCATGCTGATAACATGGATGTTCTCTGCAATCCCGACAAGCTCACGGGCGACCCCTGCTGGGGTGTGGCGCATGAGTTCGGCCATGTCAACCAGACAGAGCCCGGCATGATGTGGAAGGGGCTGACCGAGGTGTCGAATAACCTGTATTCCCTCTGGTGCCAGTATAATCTCGGCGCGGAAAATATCCGCACGGAGCACGAGGTGTGCGAGGGTTTCGGCGGTGTCGGCCGCGTGCGCGGCGGGCATACGGATGTGCATGTCAACAGCGCACTCGTTGCGGGCGAGCCTTGGCAGTTCCAAAACATCGGCTCCACGCCGCACCCCTATGTGAGCGGCGATGTCTTCGCGACGCTTGTGCCCTTCTGGCAGCTCCAGCTCTACTGCGCCTGCGCCCGCGGAAACACGGATTTTTACGCCGATATTTTTGAAGATGTCCGCAGGACGGATGAGAAGAGCATGACGAACGGCGAGCTGCGCCTGCTCTTCCTGCGCCGCGCCTGTGACAGTGCCAAGCTCGACCTCACGCATTTCTTCCTGAACGCGGGCATGCTGGCGCCCATGAGCCGGGGCGTGTTCGACTACGGCGACGGCTGGCTGTCCGTCGACGTTGCCATGCTGTCCTCCACCCTGCGTGCGATCAGGAGCAAGGATTATCCCAAGCCCGACAGCTCCGTCATCAACTACATCACCATCAATACCCTTCCGCAGTTCCGCGACCGCCTTGCCGTGGAAGCGCCGGAGGCGGGACGCTTCTCCCCCGAGCTGCACGACGGCAAGCTGGAAATCCCCGCTGGCGTGTGGAAAAACGCCGTCGCCTTCGAGGCCTACGGAACCGACGAAAAGGGCAGAGAAAAACTCCTGCGCGTTTCCCTTCGCGGCCTCAATCACGAGGATAACGATGCCACAACCATCTTCTGCCCCGCGGGCACCACGCACATCAAGGCCGTGCAATGGGACGGCACGCGCTTCCCCGTGTGGATAAGTCCGAAGTAAGCCGTCCGTATGATAGAGCCATTCATGATTGCTGCCGACAATTTTCTGTTGAGGTACCCAAAGCTTACACATTGACATATAGCCTTATTCGGACTTCGGACTTGGCTCACCGCTGATAGTGATGCCCCTAGTGTGAGAAAACAGAATCTTCGGGAGGCGAAAATGAAGTTTTCATACAAATTGACTTGACATTCCGCAAAAAGAATCTATACTTCTCCCACCAAAACGAAAAACCAAACCTTTTCACTTTACATTATGGCACACACCCAGTCCGCTAAGAAGCGCATCCGCCAGACCATCGCCCGTACCGCTGTCAACCGCGCCGTTATGTCCCGCGTCCGCACGCTTCGCAAGAAGTTCGCCGCCGCTGTGACCGAAGGCAACAAGGAGGCTGCTTCCGCTGCCTACAATACCTTCGCTTCCGCGATCGACAAGGCTGCTAAGAAGGGTACGGTGCCCGCCAACCGCGCGGCCAACTACAAGAGCAAGGCTGCCAAGGCCCTGGCCACCCTCGCCTGAGTCCCCTTTCAGGTTTTCCGTTTTTGAGAAAGACGGGGTGTCGGTGTTGAACCGATACCCCGTTCTTTTGCTCCATGCAGATTTTCTCGTCGCCATGCGCCCTGATCGCAAAGAAATTGCCACGACGGTGGCACAGGATCCTACCTCATACAAGCTCTGCCTTGTCTGCGGTGCCATTGTGGATAAAGGGGCCGATACCTGTCCCGACTGCATGGCATACCGATTTGATGAGAATCCCGAGCATGTCGTCAATCGCGCTATAGACCTCGGCTCTCGCCCGTGGCAGGCCTTGACACACCTTGATAAATTGGATTAAGCGGTGAGTTCCGCCTCCCTTTGTTTGCATCGACGCGCTTCCCCCGACGGGCAGCGCGTTTTTCATCCTTCCTGCGCCGCCTCATCCGGCGGCGTTTGCACAGGGGCGGGTGCGTCTTCGATATCATCTTCCTCCGGGGTGCCGGGGGCGGCGGGGGGATTCTCTACATCTGCGGTGTCGGTGTCGCAGAACTGCATGCGGTAGCAGCGGCGCAGCAGACGGGTGCGGGGGCGATGGCTGTCCGCGGGCTTGAACCACACCTCCAATGCAGCGCCGAAGTAGCGGTGCTCGTTGCTCGTGCCGATGATGAAGACCGGGCTGTCTTTGGGCAGGATGCCGCCGATGCGGGCGGCGTAGCTTTCTCGCTGCCACTCGGGCACGTCGCAGGGAAAATTGTGGCGGAAAAGCTCTTCTTTGTTCGCAGAGAACTTGGCGGGACAATGGAAGAGGCGCAGGGTTTGCCCGTCCTCCATGCGCCGCACGAAGAAGAGCAGGGTCCCCGCCTCCCCGGGGTTGGCATAGACCTCCGCCTGATAGGCCCCGGCTTGTCCGGGGAGCTCCGCTAGGCGGATTTCAGGTGTGCTGCCCGCATAGGACTCTCGCCCGCGCAGCATGTGCTCCACCATGGCGGCACTCGGATTGTCCGAGAGGGGTTGCAGACGCTCATCAATGGCGCAGATAGCGGCGTTGAGGGCTTTGTGCGCTGTTTCCGCATGCGCTGTGCCGCGCCACGCCAGCAGCAGATAGTGGTTGCGCCCGAGGTCGATGGCGAAATCCGTCTGGCGGTGGTGTGCATCGTTTTCCTCGGGCGGGAAGGAATCCCCGGGGTGCAGCACGGTAAAGCCCTCCGGCAGCGGGGCGCCTTCTGTCAGGAAGCGGAAGGAAACATGCACCAGCCCGGGGGTGCCTGAAACCGTCGGCGGCACCATCACGAGGTGCCCCGGCTTGGAATAGAAGGTGTCATCATTGAGTTTGGACTGCCATCGCGGGGAACGCTCCAGATAGTCGCGCAGCAGCTCGGGGTGCTCGTTTTCCAGCTTGTTGAGATGGGGTGTCAGCGCTACATGCTCTGCTCCTTGGTGTTCCGTCTCCAGCGGGATGGTGAGGGATTCCGGCCCGGTGAGCGCATCGTGCGCGTGGAAGAGGGTATCCGTCACCTGAATGGGCTGGTTTTCACCCTCATCCTCGGGAGAGGTGACATCCGCCGCCAGCGCAATGAGCACGAAGAGCCCGAAATCCATCCCCCAGACAACGGCCCATTTGAGCAGTTGCCCGAAGGCTTTGACGTTGTTCAGGCGGATGAGGTGGATGAGCCCTGCCAGAATCATGAAACTGAAGGAGGCAATCAACATGGCCATGAAGCCGCTGCCTGCGTAGAAGCGGATGGCCGCTGCTGCGCCCTCCGGGCAGACCTCGGGGAAGATGGCGGGGATGCAGCAGAGCAGCGCCGTGAGCGCACAGAATACATGCAGCTCTGTGGGCGAAAGCAGAAAGCGTCTCAGATGATAGGGTATCATGGCTTCGGCTCGCCGGGGGCAGCGGGGGTATCAGGGCTTTCTGCGGGCGTTTCAGCAGGTGTTATCCCCTTCATCAGCTCCGGGTGTTCGCTCAGGTAACGCAGCAGAATCAAGCGGGGGGACTTTTCCTTCATCTCTTCGTAGCGCACCCGCAGGGACGGCAGGGTATCCTCTGTCACGCCGGATTCGCCATCGGGAGTCAGCATGTCCTCCAGCAGTTGAGCGTGTTGGGGCAGGTTGTGCCGGCGCAGGCAACCTGCCGCCTGTTTCAGTCGGGCGGCGGTCAGCTCTTCCGCCGCGCCGTGGTGCAGGGCTGCATCCGCGAGCAGAGCCTCGCGCATGGGCTGCAAGGATTCCGGCACATCTTCCGCTTCATCGGGCGGTGTCAGACCTTTGAGTTTCAGTTGCAGGCGCAGGCAGCATTGCGCCAGCTCGGGATCGCGGCTTTTCCCGTACTTGCGGAGGTCGGGCAGGGCACGCTCTCCCTCCTGTTGCACCAGCATGGTGAGCAGGTGGGCCATGGGGGCGGCGGCATCGCAGTCAATCATCTCTTCTGCAGAGGCGGGCAGCATGCTATCCAGCTTGTGGAGCGCCTGACGCAGACGTCCGGGGGAGACGGGCCACTCCTGCTCGCAGAGTGCGGCGAGCAGCGCATCGGGAATCTCCTCCAAAAAGTGTTCGCCGTGTTGCCAGAGCGTCAGGCTGTCGATGAGGGCATAGGTCTCATCGGGCGCGGCGAGGCGCAGGAAGGCAATGCAGGTCCCGATGGCATCCGCAGGGAGGCGGCGCAGGCTTTCCGCATGCATGTAGCGGCGGAAAAGGGCGCGAGCCGGGCGGGCGGCGGGCTTGCAATAGCGGTTGACGAGGTAGCTGCGGCTGCCCGGCGTGGGGGCGAGACTCGCCTGGTGCACGCGTTTCTTCATGTAGGCTGCCAGTTCGCTCTCCGTCGAGGGAATGCTCAACGCGGCCTCCTTGGCAGGGAGAAGTTTTTGCTGCTGAAGATATTGGAGCAGCTCCGGCTGGCTGTGAAGGTAGAACAGAGCGTTGCAACCCTCGGTGTTTTCCAGAGAGGCATCCGCACCGCGTCGGAGCTGTTCCTCAATCATGGGGCGCAACGTAGGCAGGGCACTCGGATTGTTGGCTACCAGCCCGCAGAGCCACAGCAACTGGGTGTCTCCCGTGGCCTCTGCGGGGCGGAAGGCCATCAGCTCTTCCACCGTAGGGGCAGGGGCGGCGGAATCTGCCGGAATCTCCGTCGACACGGAATCTGCCGCACCCGCTGCCGTTGCACAGAGGGCGAAGAGGAACGCTGTCAGACCTCGTTGTACCATGCTACGCTTACTGTAAGACAAAAAGCCTGTTCTGTCAATGACGGATATGGCAGAAGGCGGATTTTAAAGCCTGATGGAGTGTCCCGATGGTCGGCGTCAGGGCCACCTCCCGATGCTAGACATGGGGGAGAAGAAACAATAACGGGAGGAATGCGCCGCGGGGGGCTGCGAAGCCGCCGACTGCGACGGCGAGCTTTGTTCAAAAGAAGCGCGGCGGCTCCTTGTCTGCCGCCGCGTCGGAAAAGCTCACTTGAACTCGGGCATGTCGCGCAGACCGGGCGGCACGTCCGCCGCAGGCGCCGGGGCTGTCTTGGGCACGGACCCCGGTTGGATGACAGGTTGTTCCTCCGAGCCGTCTTTGATGATGATGGTGCCGCGGTTGTTCTCGGCGGGGGCGGCCGTGCGTGTGGCGTTTTCCAAAGCGGTCTGGAGCCTCATGTCCGGGTAGCCGATGGAGAGAATCGTGCTGTTGGGGGCGAGAAGCACGGCTGTGGGGACGACGTTGATGCGGTAGTCCTGCCCGGCTGTCCCCTTTTCATCATCGGTGAAGACGGGAATGGAACCTGCGAGCTGCTGCATGGAGGTGCGTTCCTCTGCACTGCAGGCGGGGGCAACCGGGCAGATGACCAGCTCGGGGTATTTCTTCTGCAAGTCCGCCATGCGGGAGATGAGCCCGCTGCCCACGCTCTCCTGCGGCGACCAGAAGAAGAGCAGGTTGAGCTTATCCTTCACGGGGAAGGTGCACTCCTTGCCCTGTGTGTCGCGGAGCTTGAGCTGCGGGGGCACGCAGCCCACGGAGAGGCGGCGCAGGCGGTAGGCCTGTTCCTTGGCGACATCCGTGAGCATCTCACCGCCGAAGAAGGTGTTATCATCGCTGAGCAGCAAGGCTTGCTTGAGGTAGTACACGCGCTTGCCGCGCACCATGGCCTCGCTGCCGGCAATGCCCTGCACCATGGGGTTGCTGAGCATCAGGCTCATGGCCATGGCGGCGCAGGCTCGGGCGTTTTTGTTTTGATTGCGGGTGTAGATTTTCTCCAGCGTGTCGTACTCATCCACAGAGGTGCCAGAAGCGAGCGTGGCGCAGACATCGGCCACCTCGGGGGCGAGATAGTGCACTTCGGCAAGAGATTTTTTCATCAGCTCTGTGAAGGCGGTTACCTGCGCGGGCTTGTCGGCCCCGATGGCTGCGGTGAGTGCCTCCGGGCGGTTGAGGAACCAGACGACGGCGGGGGCGGCCCATGCCTGCTGGAACTCGTAGCTGCGGACGGAACGGAGCTGTTTTTCTCCCTTCTTTTTGCTGCGCACTTCTTCCTGCCGCGTGGCGGTGACGCCGCAGACGGACTGCCAGAGGGCAGGGGCGATGTCCGCGCCGTCAGGCATGGCGACGGCTGCCTTTGCTTCCTCCGTGGGAGCCTGTTGCACGGCGGCCTTGTATTCGTTGAGGCGGGCGTTCCATGCGTTGAGCGCCTGCTCCATGGCATCCTGAGTTGCAAGGACGGGCAGGGTGAGTGTCAGTGCGGCGGCGAGAAAGGGGATTTTCATGGGGGAATGGGTGGGTTCAGTGGTTGATGACGGCGATGTGCATGAGCGCGGCGGGGAGGTCGCGCGAGCCGTAGTATTCCGCCGCGGCAAGTCGGTCGCCCTGTGTGCGGATGCGGCTGTTGAGCTTTTTGAAGAGGGGGAGGTACTGCTCCTCGTAGGTCTGCTGTTCCTGCTCGGTGAGCGGTGGCAGGGTGGTGAAGGATTGTGTCCACTCCTGCAGGGTGCGGTGCAGCCGCATGAGCGGTGCCACGGCGGCTTCCGCCGTATCGTGGTCGCGGATGCCCGCCAAGGTGTCATGCAGGGTGGCGAGCAGCACCAGCCCTTCGCGCACACGTTGTTCGGGCAGGGGAAGAGGCGTCGGGGTGGGGGCGGCAACCTCCGCCGCAGGCGTTTCCGCAACGGGGGGCTGCGGGAGGAACCCCTCATTCTCCCCGCCGAGTGTCAGGCTTTGCGCGGCGAGCGGCAGGGGCAGAACAAACAGAGCGCCGGAAAAGGAAAGAAGGTGTTTCATTGAGCGAGCATGAGGTTCATGTAGCCGAACTCGTTGACGAAGGCGATGGAGCCGTAGCATTGCGCCTTGCGGAGCCGGAAGAGCTGTTCATAGACGCGCCCCCAGCCCTGCCGCATGGTTGAGGCATACTGCTTCTGCACGAGGGCGGACTGTTCGGGCGTGAGCGTGTTCACCTTCTGCATGGCGTCGCGGGTGACATAGATTTTATCCAGCGCGGCGTGCAGCCTGGGCGCTGCGGCATCGGCGGAGGCCTTGTCCTGCACGCTCTCCAGAATAGGCAGCAGCTCGGCAGGCAGGGTGGTGTAGGCATCAAAGGCCTCTTTCACCTCGGCGGGCAGAGCAGGCTCCGCCGCTGAGACAGAGAGCGGCACGGCTCCGAAAAACAGAGCCGCGCCGATGATAAGAATAGAGAGTGTCGACTTCATGCCGTTTACGCTTCCTCGTCGCCAGAAGCCTCGGTGTCCGCAGCCGCGGGAGCATCGGCAGCACCCTCGGCTGCCTCCTCTTCCTCACCTTCCACGATTTCCGCGGTTTTGCCGCCGGCATCCTGATCGTGCTCGCGTTCGATGAGGTCAAGCACGCTGTCGAGCTGCGCCTCCGCACCATTGACGGCCTGATCCATCATGCGGGTCTGCCGTTCCAGCTGCGTCTTGAGGCTCTTGTAATCGCGCATGCGCTTTTGCACTTCCTTGGTGATATCGCCGCGCTGCTCCATGAGGGGCTCGCGGTAGTCGGAGGGGAAGAGGTTGCCCTTCAGGCGCTTCAGGATGAGGATGGTGTCATCCTCTTTCAGCGCACGATCGGCTTCTTCCAGCTGCCCATTGAGCATGCAGTTGCGCACGTTGTCCAGCACGGCCCATTCCTGAGAGAGCAGCGTGGGCACGGTGCCGACATCCTTGTCCGGCTTCTCCTTTTCATTGCGGCGCAGCACGTCCTCCACCTTGTTCAGGCAGTTTTTGAGCATGTAGAGGTTGCGGGGAGAGGGGGTGTACCAGACAGTGGCGATATCCTCGTCATTTTCCTTGAACTTGTCGGCCAGCTTGTCGAACTCGGCTTTGTCGCTCTCGTCCATGGTGGCGGCGCGGGGGCCCTTACGCTTGCTCTTTTCCTGCTCGGCCATCTTCTTCCACTTCTTGTCGAGCGACTTCATGGTCTTGATGTACCAGTCGTGGGCCTGCGTGTACTCAGGGATGCCCTGATAGCGGTCGCGCATGATTTCGAACTTGTCCAGACCGCCGATTTTGCGCTTGCTCTTCTTCTCCTTCATGTCCACGAGCATGGCTTTGTAAGCGGCTTCGCCGTCGCGCACATACTTCATGCGGTCATCCTGAGAGACAATCGTGAACTCGTAGTCCCCGCTGCCGGCCTGGTTGAACTTCTCCTGCAGGGCCGCTGCATCCAGAGACATCTTGTCGATGCCGGGCAGAGCGCGTTCCGCACGCTGCTTGGCGGACTTGCAGGCGGATTGCAGGGAGCGGCTGGGATTGTTGATATCGGCCAGTTGCTTGTCAATCTGCTTGATTTTCTCGCGCAGACGCAGGGTCGCATCCGTGGCTTTTTCTTCTCCTTCTCGCTTGGAGACATTGCCATCCGCGATGGTTTCCTTTTCCTCCGCGGCGGTGCCGTCTGCGGGCGTTGCGGCAGCGGCGTCCGCGGTCGCGGCGGCGGGAGTATCAGTGGCGGGAGCCTCGTCCTGCGCATAGGCGGCAAGGGAGAGGGCCAGAAGGGGGAGGATGAGGTAGGAACGTTTCATGCGGTGAACGGAAGTGGTTTAACGCACTCACAATAGCAAAAATCGCGCACGCTTGCAAACACCAAATGCGCACGCGCAAAAAAAAGCCCGTCCGCAGAGCGGACGGGCTGTGGGGAAAGGGATAGGATTTTTCCCGCAAATCGTTTAGCCGAGCACGCAGGCGCGCTCTTCCAGCAGCTCCTGACAGGAGGCGGCAATCTTCTCCTTGGAGAAGTCGTCCAGGGGCAGCCCCTCGACGATGCTGTGCGTGCCGTCCGCGTTGGTGCGGGTGGGCATGGAGCAGATGATGCCCTCGGGCAGGTCGTAGCTGTTGCCGTCGGAGATGGTGGAGACGGAGAACCAGTCGCCCTCGGGGGTGGGAGTCACGAGGTTCTTCACCGTCATCAGCGCGGCGTTGGCGGCGGAAGCGGCGGAGGACAGACCGCGGGCGGCGATGATGGCGGCGCCGCGCTGCTGGACAGTCTTGATGAAGTCACCCTTGAGCCACTCGATGTCGGAGATGACCTCCGTCACGGGCTTGCCGGCAATCTTGGCGTTGGTGAAGTCGGGGTACTGCGTGGCGGAGTGGTTGCCCCAGATGCACATGTTGGTGACCTCGGACACATGCACACCGGCCTTGGCGGCGAGCTGGCTCTTGGCGCGGTACTCGTCGAGCAGTGTCATGGCGAAGAAGTTTTCCTTGGGCATGCCCGTGGCGTTGTGCAGGGCGATGAGGCAGTTCGTGTTGCAGGGGTTGCCGACGACGAACACCTTGCAGCCGGGAGCGGCGTTCTCCGCGATAGCCTTGCCCTGGCCGATGAACACCTTGCCGTTGATACCCAGCAGGTCCTTGCGCTCCATACCGGCCTTGCGGGGCACGGAGCCCACGAGCATGCACCAGTCGGCGTCCTTGAAGGCCACGGCGGGGTCGTCTGTGGGGACGATTTCCTTCACCAGCGGGAAGGCGCAGTCTTCGAGCTCCATCACGACGCCCTGCAGCTTCTCAAGGCAGGGGGTGATTTCGAGGAGCTTCAGGATGACGGGCTGGTCAGCGCCCAGCATTTCACCCGCAGCGATGCGGAAGAGAAGGGAGTAAGCGATGTTGCCGGCGGCGCCGGTCACGGTCACGGTAACGGGTTTCTTCATAACGGGCGCTATTATGCGCTCCCGCGCGGGGCAAGTCAACCCGAATTCGCGCGGCGGGCAGGGAAATGCACTTTTTTTCGACATAGACGCATTTTCCTGTTGACGAAATCCGCCCCGCCCGCTATACTTCGCCCCGTACAGCATTTGGAGCGGTGGCTGAGAGGCTGAAAGCAACCGTTTGCTAAATGGTCGTACGGGCATTAACCCGTACCGGGGGTTCGAATCCCCCCCGCTCCGGTCTTACTTTGAAAAGCGCGCACCCGGTGGTGCGCGCTTTTTGTAGCGTCACTTCCTCTCCATGCTCCTCAAGATTATCATCTTCCTCGTCCTGCTGCTGACGCCGCCTTATGGTTGGGTGGGGCTTTTCCTGTGGCTGGTCTGGCACGCGACCTGCGAGGAGATGAAGAAGCAAAAAGGGAAAGCGCCCGATGCACCGGCCAAGCCCTCTGCCCCCGCACCTGCCGCGAAAGCTGAGCCGGAGCCGGAGCTGCTGACGGCCAAGGTGGATAACGGCCGCTGCGACCTTTATTCCCTGTCCACCGGCTGTTATGTGCGCAGCCTCGGTTCGGATGTCGTGCAGGCCTGCGCCGGGCGCGATTATGTGGCTGTCGTCACTCGGCAGGGCTACGCGGATATCTACAACGCGGCCACGGGCTGCTACGTCCGCCGCCAGTGCTCGGACGCCGTCAGCGCCCAGATACAGGGAGATGATATCACCATCACCGACAAAAACGGCCGCGTGTCGATCTACAACCTCCCCAACGGCTTCTTCCGCCGCTACCTGTGAGGCATACAAAAAAGCCCGCGCCCTGAATCAGAACGCGGGGAAGGTGGGGCCGGCTGAAGCTCATGCTCAGAAGCGGAAGCCTAAGCCCGCCGAGATGACGTGCTGCCGGGCGTGCTGTCCGCTGCCTTCGTCGCTATTGAGCTTGGTGTTCTGGTACTCGTAGCAGAGGGTAACGTATTGCCCCTCCGCATACTCATGCGAGAAGCCCAGCCCTGCCGCGTAGGTGAAGCCGCCGTCGATGCCGCTGTCCGCAGAAGCGCTGCCGTAGTAGCCGCCCACTTGGCCGGTGAAGGTTTCGTCCGCATCGACGATGCTGTAACCCGCGCGGGCCCCGATGTGGAAATCGGTGTGCTCGCTGACGCGGAAGTGCAGGCGGTAGCCCGCCATGATGGGCATGGCGAAGATGTCCAGCTTATCGGAGCCGGAGACATAGGTGCCGTACAGGAACTCATTAATCGAGCTGGTCTTGCTGCCCCACTGGGGTGCCACGCTGAGGTTGAACTCGTGCGTAATCGTCTCGGTGGCGGGGATGTAGACGCTGCCCGTGAGTCGGGCACCGAAGGTGTCGGGCATCTCAATCCCCTCGAATGAGGTGTCGGAGAAAGCCGTCAGTGCTTCGACGGAAAGACCGGTGCTGACCTCAGCCCGCGCGACGCTGCACCCGAGCAGGGCGCAGCCCAATGCCGTACATAACAGATAGTTATTCATACGCCCCCAATCATACAGCATTGCGAATGCTGGGCGTGTGAACATGGAGCGTTACCGGAGAGTTAGAGTGATGCCTCGCGCCGCCGACACCTGGAACGACGTCGGCGGCGCGTCGGCGCAACTCCCTCTATGGTAGCAGTGAAAAGGTGCGAAAAACCGAATTCCGCTTGACCCAGCATTCGCAAACCACCCCCTATGAACACTCCCTCTACCGCACAGCTGCTGCTGTGTCATACACCTGTTACGCCCGCCGATGCTGCCCGTCTCGTGCTTGAGATGGCGGAGGAGGCGGGGCTCGACCCTGCCACACTCCCCCGAGTGGAGCTCTTGCGCCGTCTGCGCCGCCTGATTCGGGCGGGTGCCCGTACCCTCGCGCAGGAGGATAAAACCATCCCGCTGGCAGAGGCCGTGCGCCACAGTCTGGAGGCCCGCCGCGACCGCCGCCCCACCACCCTGCGCGATTTGCAGCACTTTTCGCGCCGCATCCTGCGCGTGGCGGGGGCAGGGGAGCGGCCCCTGCGCAGCTTTACTCCTGCGGATTGTCGCGCCCTGCTGCAACAGGCCTTCGGCAGCAGTGCGCACAGCTACCGCAAGGGCCGCGCCATCCTGCACAGCATTTTCGCCTACGGCCTGCGGCAGGAATGGTGCGACCGCAACCCCGTGGCCGCGGTGGAGGTGCCCCGCATCACAGAGAGTCCCATCGCCCCGCTGTCGGGTGCGGAAATCGCCCGTCTGACCGCTGCCGCCGCGCACCCTGAGCACCGCGAGATGCGCCTCTCCCTGCACCTCATGCTCTACTGCGGCATTCGCCCTGCGGAGGTGCAGCGGTTGGACCCCGCCCGCGATATCGACCGCCGAAACCGCTGCGTGCTGGTGCGCCCCCATGCCAGCAAGACGGGCGGCGGCCGCGTCATTCCCCTGCGCCATGCCGAGGCTTTGCGAGCGGAAGATTTCCGCATTCCTGAGCATTGGGAAAAGCGGTGGCGGGCCCTGCGCCGCGCGGCGGGCTTTCGCCGTTGGCGGCCGGATGTCTGCCGCCACACCTTTGCCTCCTACCACGCGTGCCATTTCCGCGACCCCGCCGCCCTCCAGTTGGAGATGGGGCACCGCGACGCACGTCTGCTCTGGAGCCGCTATGTGATGGCCACTCTTGGGGATACGGCACACCGATTCTGGACCCGGCAGCCGCAGAGCCTGACCACCCGACCTCGGCGCCGTTCGCCCGAAGCCGCAGGGGCTGCCGACATCCATCCGTAGGTGATACAACAACGCCTTCCCCGTTGCGGAGCAGGGCAAGGCGCAGGTGACCAGGCTGAACGCGCGATGGGCGCACATCGCCGTGGCGCGTAAAACGCTTGTTTTCGTCCGCCTTGCTTGCTACAATGTCTGCGTGAACGTCTTTTCTACCTGCTACTTCGGCAAAAAGCTGAAGGACGGCAACGTGCTCTGCGACGCCGTCCGCGAGCTGGGCTTCGACACGATCGAGGCTTCTCACGGGCTGTCGCTGTCGATGCTGCCGGGCATTATTCAGTCCGTGGAGGAGGGGCGTATCAAGGTGGCGGGTGTGCACAATTTCTGCCCCGCGCCGCTGGAGGTGCCGGGAGATGCCCCCGATTTTTACCGCTTCACCTCGCATCGTGCGGAGGATCGCGAGCGCGCCATGCGGCTCACCAAGGAGACACTGCAGGTGGCGCAACGCCTCGGCGCACGCTATGTGGTGTTGCACATGGGCGAGGTGGAGCTTTTCCGCGGTCACCACGCTACGCACACGCTGGAGCGCATGGTGCGCCATGGTTTCCTCTCCACCCATGAGTATGCCGAGACCAAGGGCGCGATCGTCCGCAAGCGCATGAAGCTCGCGCCCCTGTATGTTGAACGCGCCCGTGCCGCCCTGCACGAACTGGCGGATATCGCGCGTCCGATGGGGCTGGTGTTGGGGGTGGAGGGACGCAGCCACTTGGAGCAGGTGCCCGGGGAGCCGGAAATGCCTCTGCTCATGGAGGAGTTTAAGGATGACCCCGCCGTGATGTATTGGCACGATTTCGGCCATATTCAGCGTAAGCACAACCTGCGCCTCCTGAATCACGACCGCTATCTCCGTGCGCTCGCGCCCTACCTTTGCGGGGCTCATATCAACGATGTGCAGTGGCCGCAACGTGACCATCGCGCCCCTTTCTTCGGCGGGGATGTGGATTTCGCTTCCTTGCTGCCGCGTTATTTTACACAGGAGATGCCCCTGACATGGGAGCTTTCCTCCTCCGTTCGCGCGGAGGATATCCTTGCCGCTAAGGTGCAGTGGGACGAGCTGATGAAGCAGGTGCCCGTTGCACATCCGTCATTCTCTTCGACATCATGAAGATTTTTTCTGCGCGTCTGCTGTTTTCTCTGCCGGCCATTGTGTGGGCGGCGGGGGTGTTGTCCTGCTCGCAGACTCCTGCCGTGCCGGCTCCGGTGCAGCCCGCCGATTGGTACCACGCGGAGCAGTCGATGACGGCGTTTTATCATATCGCGGACATGCCGCAGCACCGCCGCTATATGTTGGCAACGTACTCGGCAAAGTTTGCGGAACATCGAAAGCAGGTGTGGAAAGAGTTGGATGCTGCGGCGGACGTGCTGCAGCGCATGGACGCGCAGACGAAAACGGCACTGGCTCTCGTCTATCTCAGGGAATACGAGGCTTCGCTCAAACGGCATCCCCTGCCGCGCCGCGGCACGAAGAGCCACTTGTTGTGGCACGATATCAGCAATTGGGACGGCATGTGGAGCCGCGCCGTCGCCACCCTGCCGCCTGAGCACCGCGCCGTGCTGGATACGGGCGGCGGCAACCGCCTGATGCATTGCTACGGTGCCTACCTGCTGGTGCGCTACATCGCCTATGACGAGCAGCAGCCGTGCGCCGTCCGCCGCAAGGCCGAGCGCATCGCGATGCTGTGGCGGGAGTATGCCGATGGCGATGAGGGCTACCGCTGCTCCATGCTCCCGCCCGACATGCGGGGATATTGACCCTCAGGCGGTATTGCTTGCCTGCACGCTCTCCCGGTCACAGCCCTAAGTCGAAGGTCGCTTGGGTGGCGGTGGGCGGTTCGGGCTCGGGTGCGGGTTCCGGCGCCGGGGCAGGGGTGAGGTCGACAACGGGGGCAGGAGCAGTGCCGTCGGGAACCGGGGCATCGGCGGGCATCTCGGGGGCGGTCGCAGCCGCTTCGTTGGCGGCGGCAATGGCTTCCATATCGCGGGCGATGCGCTCCACGGGGTTCTTCGTCACGATGTTGCCGAGCACGGCGCGGCCCTTCACGCGCAGCGAAGAAAAGTCCCAATGCAGCGGGCGGTTGAGCTTGCGGAGCTGGTTCTTGAGGTAGACGTTCACCGAGATGGTGGCGCTGTCCGCCTCCGTATCGTGCATGGAGAAGAAGAAGATGCGGCTGCCCGCGGTGCCCTGCGTCAGGCAGTACTCCTTGTCGCGGGTGAAACCGCCGAGCTTGAAACGCTTGGCGTAGGTGATGCCCTCCCGCCCGTCGCGGTAAATCATGTTGAACACCCAGTCGTCCGAGGGGCGCAGCACGCGGCAGCAGAGCAGTTTTTTGCCCACATAGAACTTTTCCTGCACGCGGCGCACCATCAGGATGCCGTCGCGGTCGATGGTGAGGATGTCGCTCATGGTGGAGCACTTTTCGATGGGCTCGCCCTTCTTCACGCCGTAGCCCGCAAAGCCGTCCTCATCGATGTAGAGCGTCTCATTCTCCACGGCGGCCACGGCGCGGGTGACGGATTCGAACTCCGTGAGCTCCGTGCGGCGCGGCCATGCCTCGCCGTACTTCTTGCGCAGCCCCTCGAACCAACGGATGGTGTAGCGCGTGAGCTGGTTGAGGTTCTTCTGCGTCTGCTCAATCTCCTTTTCCAAGCCCTTGATGTGCTCCTCCGCTTTGTGAATCTCGTACTTGGCGATTTTCTTGATGCGGATTTCCGTGAGCCGTACGATGTCCTCGCGCGTGACGGGGCGGATGAAGTCGACCACGAAGGGTTTTAATTGTTCGTCAATCTCCTTCAGGGATTCCTCCCAGCTCTCGCTCGTCTCCAGCACCTTGTAGATGCGGTTCTCGATGAAGATTTTTTCGAGACTCGCCTGCATCCACGCCTCCTGCAACTCGCCGAGCTGCACTTCCAGCTCCTGCCGCAGGGTTTCCTTCGTGTCCGCGACGTTGCGTTTCAGAATCTCCGACACGCCCATGAACACGGGCTTGCGGTCGACGATGACGACGGCCTTGGGCGAGATGCTCACTTGGCATTCCGTGAAGGCGTAGAGCGCGTTGCAGGTCTTTTCCACATCCTGCCCCGCGTTGAGGTGGATGAGGATGTCCGCCGTGGCGGCGGTGTTGTCCTCGATTTTGGCGATTTTGAGCTTGCCCTTCTCCATGGCATTCTCGATGCTCTGGATGAGGGATTCCGTCGTTACGCCGAAGGGAATCTCCGTGATGCGGATGAGCTTTTTCTGCGTGGTGTCCAGCTTGGCGCGGCAGCGCAGGCGGCTGTTGCCCGTGCCGTCATTGTAGCCGCTGACATCCAGCAGGCCGCCCGTGGGGAAGTCGGGGTAAAGCGTAAACTCCTCGCCGCGCAGACAGTGGATGGCGGCGTCGATGAGCTCGTTGAAGTTGTGCGGCAGGATGAGGCAGTTCATGCCCACGGCAATGCCGAGCGCACCCTGCGCCAGCAGCAGCGGGAACTTCACGGGCAGGGAGACAGGCTCTTTGTTGCGGCCGTCGTAGCTGAGCTTCCACTGCGTCACCTTGGGGCTGTACACCACCTCGCGTGCGAAGGGGGAGAGGCGCGCTTCGATGTATCGCGGCGCGGCGGCGGCATCACCCGTCAGAATGTTGCCCCAGTTACCCTGCGTGTCGATGAGAAGCCCCTTCTGCCCCAGCGTAACGAGGGCCGAACCGATGGAGGCATCGCCGTGCGGGTGGTACTTCATCGTGTCGCCCACGATGTTGGCGACCTTGTTGAAGCGCCCGTCATCCATCTGCTGCATGGAGTGCAGAATGCGGCGCTGCACGGGTTTCAGGCCGTCGCCGATATGCGGCACGGCGCGCTCCAGAATCACATAGGAGGCGTACTCCAGATAGTAGTTGCCGAACATCTGTTGGATGATGCTCGGGTTCTCCTGTCGGTAAAAGGGTGTGCTGTCCTCGCTCATGTGCCCCTCTATCATAGCAGAAATGCCGCTTCGTTCAAGAGAAAAGAATACCTTTTGTATTTGAGAAAAGGGAACGCATCTTTCAGGGAAAAAGATATTGCACAGGAATGTTTTTTTGGTAAACTATCCGACAGTATGGATCCGAAAAAACAACAGCTTATTACCCCGCAGAAAGGAATGTTGAAGAAGGCGAAGCGGAGGTGCCGCTATAAGGTTTTTCTCAGCTATCGACGTTCTCAGGCTCAGTCAGCTGATATGGTGCGCCTGATGTTGGAAAAATATTTGGACCCGCAGACGATTTTCCAAGACAAGCGCACGTTGTTGGATGGTGATTTCTCTGCTCATATTAAGGCTGCTTTGCAGGAGTCCGAGTGTTTTGTTCTCGTCGTTACGCCTCAATGTTTTGAATCGGATAAAGACACGGATTATTTCTTTGATGAAATCAAGACGGCCTTGGACCTG
Organism: uncultured Verrucomicrobiales bacterium; assembly: GCA_937893015.1. Classification (GTDB taxonomy): domain Bacteria; phylum Verrucomicrobiota; class Verrucomicrobiia; order Verrucomicrobiales; family Akkermansiaceae; genus Akkermansia. Next base: position 24,154 of record CALBJX010000040.1, read on the forward strand.
CATCTGCGCATTATTCCGGTTGTGTTTCTGGATGGTAAAGCGCTGCAGGAAGACGATTTTCCTCCGATTTTTCAACAGGCCGGGTTGCATTTGCAAAATCAGGTGTGCTATAGCGGGCAATTTGAAGAGGCTTGTGCAGGCAAATTGCGCTCATTTATCACCGGAGAACATGCGGAGGCTCGGTCGAGGAAAGAACGCTTCCGCCTTTTTGCTGCATCAGCTTTGCTGTCTGCTTGTGTTGTTGCCTTGGTTTTTCTCTTGGGTATGTGGCTGACAAACAGGATGCCTCTGCTGCCGTTTCAGAGCGACTCTGTGGAGCGGTCTGTGGAAAAACTCATGAAGCAAGCATCGCTGCTGCAGGAGACGACTTCTGATACAGCGGTTGGGGTGGGCATATTCCCCGACGCTAAGAGCGGAATGCTGACCCCCTGTTCGGAAAAATTGCGATATATTGCGGAACAGGCGGTGCGCCGAGGCGGTGCCCGGTTGGTGGATCGCTATGAATTGAACAAAAAGGAGGACTCCGGTGAATTGGATACGACGGCCATCTCTGAACCCGGAGGCCCGTTACCCGCTACGCACTCGGGGTTGGACGGCGTGCTGCGTGGGCGCTATACCTATGATGAAGGCAGCGACTCAGTGAAACTGGAGTTGGAATTGTCGACTCCGCGGGCTGTGCAGACCGCTTCCCTTTCGTTGCCTTTGGCGTCAATCTTACCCGAGAAGTCGAAGCCTTCCCTTTTTTTCCATTCACAGAATGAAGCGGCCTCCCAATGGGGTATTCGGCAGATGCTGCAGGAATCTCTGATGCCCGCTAATCGCGACATTGATTTACATCTGAAAACGGTGAGCGGTGAACGTGTCTTCATTAAGGGACAAAGCATTTCCTTCCGGCTAAAAGCCTCTCAGGATTGCTATGTGGCAGTCATCTGTCACCAGAGCGACGGCCATTCCGTTCTTCTCTTCCCCAATGCCGATCATGACGATATGTTTATTCCGGCGAATACATGGGTGGATATCCCCGGTACGCAGAAGCCCGGGTTCCAAATTGATATCGATGAACCATTCGGATCCGATTTGGTGCAGGTGTTGGCTTGCTCGAAGCTCGAAGATCTGAAGCAAAAACTTCCCGCTATGGAAACGCGCCGGGCTGATGAGGAAGCCTCCGGATACAAAGTTTTCTCCCGCGGTATGGTGGTCAAGCACCTGAAAGCCAATGCCCCGGCTTCTTCTGCTGTGCAATGGGGCGAGACTCATCTCATCATCAGCTCTTATCCTGAACGTTTTGAATAATGAAGAGCCTCTTTCTCATTGCGCTTCGCGTCCTGCTCGTCATCGTCGCTTTTCTGGTGCCCGCGTGTACCTGCATGTACTCGTTGCAACCTGCGGATGACGCTGCCCCCGCACCCTCCGCCGCCTTGGCAGCGGAACTGCGGGGCAGTGTCGAAGCTCTCTGCGAGCAGCCACGCTATGGTGCTACCCTCGCCCATGCTCAGGACTACATCTCCGCTCGCCTGCGAGCCGCGGGCTACACCGTGCGCTATCAGGAATTCACGAACGAGGAGGGCACCTTCCGCAACATCATCGCCGAGCGCAAGGGCTCGGAACCCGGTCGCTACGTCGTCGGCGCACACTACGATGCCTGCGATTGCTGTGACGCGCCCGCGGAAAACCAAGGCGCGGATGACAACGCGAGTGCCTGCGCTGTCCTGCTCGCCCTCGCCGACCGCCTGCCGCAGCGGCCCCGCCACACCCTCGAATTGGTCTTCTATGCCTGCGAAGAACCGCCTTGGTTCGGCACGGAAGACATGGGCAGCTACGCCCACGCACAGACCTGCACCCCGCAGGATACCCTCGGCATGATTTGTCTGGAAATGCTCGGCTGCTTCTCCGATGCCGAGGACTCCCAGCCCGCCCTCTTCCCCGGGCACTCCCTCCTGCTGCCCACCAAGGGGGATTTTGTCGCCGTCGTCGGCAACCGGGATGCTTGCACCCTCGCCCGCGCGGCGCAACGCCACCTGCGCCGCCATCTCCGCACCTTGCGGCTCAACATCCCCTTGGCAGATGACACAGCGCTCTACTTCAGCGACCACCGCAACTATGCCCCGCGCGGCATCCCCGCCGTCATGGTGACGGACACCGCTTTCCTCCGCAACGACCGCTACCACGAACCTACCGACACGCCCGACACGCTGGACTACACCCAAATGGCCGCCGTCACCGAAGGCCTCTTAGAGTTCCTGAAAGAACTCTAGCATATTTGGAATACGTGCTTTGAGATTTTTGATGGAGAGGAAGTGTGCGCCTTCCTCCGGCAAAAATCCCGTATCAAATATTTCCTGTCGCCGATCTCACATATCCAGCACATCGCCTGCGAGCCCCTGTGCATCGTCGAAGGAGAGGATGAAGAGCTCGCCCGTTTCCTCCATGCGGCCGTAGAAATAGGGCTTGTCGCTGTCGTAGTCGGAGGGAGCGATGCTGATGGTACGGGTTTCGGCATGCGTCTTGCGCTCGGCCAGCGCGAGGTCGCGCAGTCGCCGGTCCTCTTCATCGGCGGCGGAGAGCATGGAGGCGGCGTCCCCCTCGGCGGTGGCGGTGCTCTCCTCTGTCTGCGATTCGATGATGGTTGCCTCCGCGTCGGAGTAGTCCGTGATTTCCAGTTCCAGCTTCACGGAGAAGACGGGCGCAGACAGCGCGGCGAGAGCCTCGGGGTCATCCTTCTCCAACCATTGGGAAACCTTGAGTTTTTGCAGACGCCGGATGTAGTATTCCGCGCGGTGCGGGTTGATGCGCGGTGTGACATCCTCGTTATTGATGCGGCCTGTCCAGCTCTCGCCGATGTAGTCGTAGTCCAGCGTGAGGGGGGCCTGCTGGTAGCCGAGAATGAGACGTCGCACGGAAGAGATGGGAAAGTCTGCCAGCGAGCGGTTCTTCCATTTCTCGGCGCGCAGGGAGAGCAGACGGGTGAACTTGGGGCTCAGTCGGACGATGGATGAGGCGCCGTATTCTGTGCCGAACCACGCGAGCTTGCCCGTTTCGGGGTCATGTGCGCGGGCGACGGCGAGGGTGCGGGGGCGCCTGTCCTTCACCAGCGGCATGTCCTGCCCGAAGAGCGTCATGCGGACGGCGCAGGGGTTGGGCTGCAGCATGATGAGGAAGCGCGGGCTGTTCAGTCCGTAGAGCGAGAGCAGGGGATTCATGTCCTCTCCGGGGGCGGCATCCGCCACCACCTCGGCCACGGGAACGGAGGTGAGGGCTTTCAGAAAGTTGAGGACGGCGGCATTCTCCGCCGTGTCGGCCTTGCGTCCCTGCTTGGGTGCGCTGTAGAGCCACACGTCTTCCACCTCGTTCTCCGCATCGCCGGGGATGCGGATGAGGCGCAGGCTGTCGCTCTCCGCGGGGTTGATCAGGGCAACGCGGGCGACATCCTTGGGGTCGATGTCTGCAAATTGCAGGGAACGCAGCTCAGGCAGCGTGAGCTCCAGCTCGTCGGTGTAGATGGTGCTCAGACTGCGGCGCACCTGTGCCATGGCCTTGTCCGGCAGCACGGGAAGCTCCGTGGCGGTGCGGAGGATGGCGGCGTAGCTGCCCTTGTTGTTCACCATGCGGGCGGCGGGCAGCTCGAAGACCACCGGGCGGTCATTCACCATGGCAAGACAGGTAACGGCTGTGCCCGCTTCATTTTCTCGGGAGGCGTAGAGGGTCAGCACCATCGGTTTCTCGCTGCCCTCGAGGTGCAGGGTAAGGGTGGCGTGCACGCGCTCGGTATCAGGCAACGGGGCCTCCTCCGTCTCCGTGACATGCAGGGCACTCAGGTTCGTGAGTGCTCGGACGAGGGCGTTCACCTTGTCCTCATCTGCTGCGGTGAGCACGGGGGCGGCGATGGTCCATGCGGATTCGCTGCTCAGGCGGCGCAGTTGCAAGGGGTGGTCCGGTGCCCACTCGGTTGTGATGTCGATGCCGCGCAGCAGCTCGGGGTCGAAGCGCAGGGGGTGCGGGTCGCGCAGCGCCTCCAAGCCCTCCGCAAAAATCTTCTTGATGTTGCCCGTGACGACATGGATTCGCTTGTCGCGCCCGTAGAAATCCGTGCGCAGGTAGGTGGTGGGGATGACATCCTCGCCGTTGCCCGCATCGGCCAACCAAGGGGAGGCATTGCCGAGGGTGTAACGGGCAATGGTGGTCAGGTCATCGCCTTCCTTCATCTTGAGGGTGATGTTGACGGGGTTGGTCTCCACGCCGTACTCGCGCATGTTGGCGCGGGTGCTGCGGTTGTAGGGCAGGGTCTCCACCAGCTTGGCCTGCGCGGTGAAGGCGAGAATCTGTTGCGCGGCGGCAGGATTCAGGCGGTCGCGGAAGGGTTTTGTCATCCACCAGTTGCCCTCGGCATCACGCTCACATTCGATGGTGTCGTGCAGGTCGGAGAGGCGCATCCATTCCACATCGGGCAGTTTGCGGGTGTTCTCCGCGCCGAAGAGCGACATGCCCTCCTCGAAGTGATACCAGCCCGTCACGCGCGCCAGATTGCCGTCCGTGGCGAGAATCGCGCAGAGCGCGACCGCGAGCCCCGTCAGCAGGAAAAGCAAAAGTGTTTTGAGAATGCGCATGGCCTGTGGTGAAGGACGAATTAGCGGCGGCGGATGTTCCAGAGGATGAGCGCTATGAGCAGAGCAAAGCCCGGCATGATGAGCAGCGTGAGGTACTCCAACGCACTGCGCGTGTGGCGATTGAGGTCAATCTTCATCGTCAGATCCTGCCGTGCACTCTTGCCCGCGTACTCGGGGCGGTGGCACATCCATGCCCAGAGGGTGTGCAGGTAGTCGCGCTGCTCGGTGCGGGCGTTGTCCTCGCCGAGGATGTCCGTGCTGCCCAGCACGAGGAGGGTCGACAGGTTGTTCGGGTCCTTTGCGTTGCCTCGCGTGATGGCCGCACCGAGGCAGAGCGGGCCGGCGTGGTCCTCCTGCGGGTTGAACTGCGGCTCCAGGTCCTTGCCCGTCTCGCCGTAGTAATCGGGCGTGGTCATGAGCAGGGGGTAAGCGGAGAGCCGGCGCAGGGCGGCCTCGTTTTCATCCGCATGCTCCAGCGTCAGGGACATGCACTGACCATCCACATGGGTGGAGCCGTTCCAGAAGCTTTTGGTGCAGTTGAGCCCCTTGGGGAAGACGGCGGAGATGTCGTAGTACGCGCGTTTGCGGTCGCGCAGCAACACGCGGTCGCTGTTGGGGCGCACGCCCTGTTCGCGCAGGAAGCGGTACAGACGCGGCATCTTGTCGTTGGCGGGGTTGAGGGCCACAAAGACGGCATGGCGGCCGTCGCGCTCCCAGAACTCGCGCACGACACCCATTTCCGTGTCCGTGAAGTCCGCGGCGGGGGCGATGATGAGCAGACCCTCCGCGTCCTCGGGCAGCAGCTGGCCGTCCGCAATGTTGGCCCATGCGAGCTGGATGTTCAGGGAGGTGGTGATGCGGCCGATGGATTCCAACAGCGTCTGGTCATCGCGGGAGACACCGCCCTTGCCCTCGACGACGTACATGCGGCGCATGTCGCCTTCCACGGCTTCGGTGAGGGCGCTGCATACTTCTTCGTCCATCATCAGGGCGACGGCGCGGCGGGTTTCATCGGGCAACGTTTCGTATTTCACGAAGGCGGTGCCGGGGCGCATGCGGACGTGCTTGCGGTCACTGCGGTTTTCCTCGAAGGTGTTCAGGGCCAGTTTCGTGTCCTCGCGGGCGTCCACCACGCAGAGGTTCTGGTTGAAGTCCACCCCGTAAATCTGCGAGATTTCACGGGCGCGGTTGGGTTGGCGCATGGGGTCGAAGCATTCCACCTCAACCTTACCTTTGCCGTAGCGTTCGTATTCTTCCAGCAGGGAACGCATGCGGGCGTAGTTCGGCGTGCTGCGCTTGAAGGCGAAGATGATGCGCACGGGGGCGGAGCGCTTCTGAATGCGGTCAGAGGAGAGCACGTTGACTGTGCGCTCGGAGATGGTGTAGCGTTGCTCTTCCGTCAGGTCGTGGCGGGCGTATTCGTGGCAGCCGACGTAGTTGCAGGCGATGACGAAGACGGCGAGCAGGATGAGGTTAATCCACGCGAGGGGTTTGCCCTTCATGCGGCGGGCCTCGGGGTGTCCCTTGTAATCGTTCTTACTCATGGGAAAATCTTTTTCTGGGATAAAAAGGGGGAAATCAGCGGTGCCAGCGGCGGTAATCGACCACGCGCACCGTCAGCGCAAGGGTGAACACGGCGAGCGAGAGATAGAGCACGACCGGACGGGTATCCACCAGCCCGCGGGAGAACGCGCTGATTTGCTCGCTGCAGGAGAGATAGTGGAACGCGGGCGCGGCGGGGAACTCACCCCACAGCTCCGTGGCGCGGCCCATGAAGTAGTACATAATCATGAGGCAGATGCAGATGATGCCCGCGATAATCTGGCTGCGCGTGAGCGAGGAACAGAAGATGCCCAGCGCAATGAAGAAGGAACCCGACAGCCCGAGGATGCAGATGGGCCCGAACCAGTCCGCGGGGTGGTAGACGATGGCCCCCTCGGGCGCGATGCCGTAGCGCAGCTCGGTGTACCAATTGCCCAGCTCGCTCATGGAGGGGTAGAGCAGCAGCGGCAGCCACAGGATGAGGTAGAAGAGCAGGGCGGCGAAATACTTGCCGAGCACAATCTGCGTGGTGGTGACGGGCGCGGTGAGCAGCCCCTCCATGGTGCCGAGACGCTCTTCCTCCGCCATGGAGCGCATGGTGATGAGCGGGAAGATGAAGATGAAGTAGAACCAGAAGTTGATGTTGTTGAGCAGGTAGAACATGACGCCCTCGCCCGTGGCCTTGCTCATGGTCTGGATGACGGCTTGCAGCCAGAAACCCTGCAACGCCATGGTGCAGGCGAGAATGACCCAGCCGAAGGGGGTGAGGAGGTAGGCGCGCAGCTCCTTGCCGAAGATGGTGCGCAGGGTGGTGAACCAGTTGCGCGTGCGCTTGATGGCGGTGGTATCGGGTTTGTCAGCCATGGAGAAGAGAAAGAAAAAGGGGGGTTAGTCTCGGCGGGTCATTTCCACGAAGACGTCTTCCAGCGTGGGAATATGGCGGTAGATGTGGCGCATGGGATAGCCGTGCGCGGCGATGATGGCGGCGGCCTTCTCTCGGGTGTCGGTGCCCGGTTCCGCGCGGACGATGAGGCGCTGCCAGCCGCCGGGCAGGGTGTCTTCAACAATGACTTTCTTGACGGGCTCAAAGGCCTCCAGCTCTTTCACCACAGGCTCAATCTCGCCCTTGTATTCGATGGAGACGCGCCCTGCCGCGCGCAGGTTGTGCGTGAGGTTGGCGGGGGTGTCTGCGGCCTTGATATCGCCTTGGTCGATGATGATGACCTTGCCGCAAATCATCTCCACCTCGCTGAGAATGTGCGTGGAAAGGATGACGGTGTGGTGCTCCGCCAGCGAGCGGATGAGCTCGCGGATTTGGCGGATTTGGTTGGGGTCGAGGCCGTTTGTCGGCTCATCGAGAATGAGCAGGTCCGGCTCGCCGAGCAGGGCGTCGGCCAAGCCGCAACGCTGGCGGTAGCCTTTGGACAGGGTGGAAATCATGTGGCGGTGGCGTTCCTCCAGCCCGCAGAGCTCCATGGCTCGCCCGATTTGCTGACGCACGGACTTGCCGCAGATGCCTTTGAGCCGCGCACGATACTCCAGATACTCGTACACGCGCATATCTTCATACAGCGGCACGTTCTCGGGCATGTAGCCCATGTGGCGGCGCGCTTCCAGCGGGTTGTCGATAATATCGCAGCCCGCGATACTCGCCGTGCCTGCCGTGGGGGGCAGGTAGCCCGTGAGCATCTTCATGGTTGTCGTCTTGCCGGCGCCGTTCGGCCCCAAAAAGCCCACGATTTCGCCTTTTTCGATGGTGAAGGAGGCATCCTTCACGGCGGTGAAACGCCCGAAGGTTTTGTGGAGATGTTCTGCAACAACCATGCTACTCATACGCGGCGGGTATTCTACCAACCGCGCCCGCGTATTTCAAGCTCATTCTCCGTGTGTAATGGAAATCCCATACGCGCACGCACGTATACCGAAGATTCTATTCCGATAGGTTAAAGTTGTTTCAGTTCCTTTTTGGCTTTAGGGTGGCCCTGCGCAGCCGCTTTGCTGAGCCACTCCTTGGCTTTGGCCTCATCCTTACGCGCACCATGACCCAGTTGATAGCACTTGCCCAAGAAGTATTGGGCCTCCACATTCCCCTGTTCCGCCGCTTTGGTAAGCCATTCCGTGCCATCCTCCGAACCCATGTACCGTAAGCCGAGGAGGAGCCGTGCTTGGCAGTGGCCCTGTTCGGCGGCCCTTGTCAACCAAAGCAGCATACTGCCTTCGTCCCGGTTCACCCCTTCGCCATGGGAGTAGCAAATGCTGAGGTTGTATTGGGCTTCGACATGCCCCTGTTCAGCGGCTTTGGTGAACCATTTCGCCGCCGCGACCACATCCTTGCTGATACCTTTGCCTGTGTAGTAACAGATGCCGAGGTTGCATTGGGCTTGTGCTTCGCCCTGTTCGGCAGCTTCGGTGTACAGCGCTACGGCTTTGCTCTCATCCTTCGGCACACCTGTACCATTGGCGTAGCACAGACCGAGATTGCATTGGGCCTGGGCATGGCCTTGTTCTACGGCCTTGGTGAGCCATTCCGCCGCCTTGCTCTCATCCTTCGGCACACCTGTGCCGTTGGCGTAGCACAGACCCAGCCTGCATTGGGCCGGGGCATGCCCCTGTTCCGCGGCTTTGGCGTACCACTCCGCTGCTTGGACCTCATCCTTCTGCGTATCCGTGCCGAGCTCATAGTGCAGACCGAGGTTGTATTGGGAGCGGGCATCTCCCTTCTCGGCAGCTCTGAGGAAACAAAGGAAGGCTGCGCCGGGATTCCGGCTCACGCCTACACCCTTAAGGTAGCACTCGCCGAGGTCGAACAGCGCATCGATATGGCCTTGGTCGGCTGCTTTGGTAAAGTACTCTACAGCCTTGCTCTCATCCTTCTGTATCCCCGGCCCGAGCCCGTAGAGGTGGCCGAGGAAGTATTGCGCATCGGCGTATCCCTGTTCGGCTGCAAGGGTCATCCATTCCAGAGATTTGACCTTATCTTGGGGCACACCCTTGCCTGTGTAGAAGCACCTGCCGAGGTTGAAACGCGCTTTGGCGTTACCCTGTTCGGCAGCTTTGATGTACCACTCTGCCGCCTTGGTGGGATTCTTCTGCACCCCCGTGCCGCTCTCATAGCACGTGCCGAGGGCGCATTGGGCGTCGGCATAACCCTGTTCGGCAGACTTCGTGTACCATTCTGCCGCTGTGGCGGCATCCTTGCTCACCCCCGTGCCGTTCTCGTAGCACATACCCAGATTGTATTGAGCTGCGGCCAGCCCCTGCCGGGCCGCTTTGGCAAACCACTCCGCCGCCGTGGCCTTATCCTGATTCACGCCGCTGCCTTCATCGTAGCACACACCCAGATTGTATTGAGCTGCGGCCAGCCCCTGTCGGGCCGCTTTGGTAAACCACTCCGCCGCCGTGGCCTTATCCTGATTCACGCCGCTGCCTTCATTGTAGCACACACCCAGATTGTATTGAGCTGCGGCCAGCCCCTGCCGGGCCGCTTTGGTAAACCACTCCGCCGCCGTGGCCGCATCTTTGAGCACACCCTCACCGTTGTAGTAGCACAGCCCGAGGTTGTATTGCGCTTTGGTATCTCCCTGTTCCGCCGCTTTGGTGAACCATTCCGCGGCCTTGGCCGTATCCTTGCTCACCCCCTTGCCGGTGTAGTAGCATTTGCCGAGATGGAGTTGGGCTGTGGCGTGCCCCTGTTCTGCCGCCTTGAGGTACAGTTTCGCCGCGGTTGTTTTGTCTCCGTTCTTTTCTGCCTGTTTTGCCTGCACCATGATTTCCTGAGGGCTATCATCGCACCCGGGGCTCAACAGTAATGCGGACGCGGCCAACGCAAGGCTGAGAATCATTGTCTTTTTCATGGAGGGAGAAAAGAAGTTGTTTAAATGGATAAACTATTTTCTTTTCTAAAGCAAGAAAAATGTTTTCGGCAGACAGGAAAAATGACTCGCCAGGGTAAAACGGGAGGACGTCTCCCTTTCTTCCGCCCGCCGGAATGGGACGGCAAAATGCGCTAAGACGATGAAAAACGCCTTACTCCCCGCAGCGGGCGTAGCGTTTGAGAGCCTCGATGAAGGAGAGGCTCAGCGGGCCGAGGTTGCGGTTGCGGTGCGTCAGGTAGCCGATGCGCATCGTGCCCTTGTGTTTGAGGGGGATGGCGACGATTTTCGGGTTGGTGAGCTCGAAATCGTGTACGCCGCTGCAGACGGTGTAGCCCTTGATGCCGATGAGCAGGTTGAAGAGTGTCGCGCGGTCGCTCACGCGCACCTTACGGCCGTGCTCTTCTGTGCTGAACATCTCTTCGGAGAAGAAAAAGGAGTTGTGGCGGCCCTGGTCGTAAAACAGGTAGGGGTAGGCCTGCAGCTCTTTGAGCCGCACATAGGGGCGATCGGCCAGCGGGTGGTCGCGGCTGAGGAAGACATGCGGCTTGGCCTCGATGATTTCCGTGAACACGCAGTCCCGCTCGCGGAAGATTTTGCGCAGCACGTTTTCGTTGAAGTCGTTGAGGTAGAGAATGCCCAGTGCGCTGCGCATCTCTGCGACATCCTCGATGATGCCGTAGGTCTCCGTCTCGCGGAAGGAGAAATCGTACAAATCGCCTTCGTGCTCGCGGATGAGGTCGGCAAAGGCGCGCACGGCGAAGGAGTAGTGCTGGGAGGAGATGGCGAAGAGACGCTTGCCGCTCTGTTTCTGTAGGAATTTGCCTTGTAAGAGTTCCGCCTGTTCGAGCACCTGCCGCGCGTAGGCCAGAAACTCCTCGCCTTTGTGCGTGGTGGTGATGCCGCGGGCGGTGCGCTTGTAGAGCAGGAACCCGAGCTCATCCTCCACCTCGTGAATGGTTTTCGTGAGGCTCGGCTGGGAAACAAAGAGTGCCTTGGCCGCGCCTGTCACGGAACCGATGTCCGCCACGGCCACAAGATACCGCATTTTTTGCAGCGTCAGGGTGTTCATGTGCTTCGTCATTGTAGCGCAGAAAGGAGGAGATGCAAGGAAAATGGAGCGATAAGGTGATTGAAAGTTTTATAGGGAAGCCATAGCCTGTGGTTATGTACGATTTACGATTTACGATGTACGAAGTCAATTTTGGCGCGGCTTCGCCGCGCAAGGAAAAGGTACAAAGGGCGCAAAGCGCATTTGAAAGGTTAGCCATTGATGAACGCTTTGCGTCCTTCTACCTTTTATCCTTGCGAGCGTAGCGAACGGAACTCAAACTTCGTACTTCGTACATCGTCCATCGTACATCAAACGAGGGCTTTCGCCAACAAGGCCATGAGTATCAACGCGGCGGGGTAGACCGTGGCGTAGGCGATGACCGGGGTCTGCTTGTCTGTCTTGGCGGTGATGGCACCGAGGGCGGGGGTGGAGGTCATGCCGCCGCAGATGCCGCCGAGAGCTTCCTCCATGCTGAGATGCAGGACACGGCGGGCGAAGGCGTAGCCGATGAGCAGGGGAACGGACGTGACGGCTACGCCGATGAAGAACATCGTGAGCCCTTGTTGCCGCAGGGTTTCCACCAGAGCGGAGCCGCCGCTGACACCCGCGCCCGCCAGAAAGAGCATGAGCGCGAACTCCATGAGCAGAATGCGGGCGTTGCGCGGCATGTAGCCCGCCACGGGGCCGATGTGCCCGAAGTGCCCGAGGATGAGCGCCACCAGCAGGGGACCGCCCGCCATGCCGAGGGAGAAACCGCCGCCCTCCCCGCTGCCGAGGGTCAGCTTGCCGACGGCGATACCCAGTGCCACGCCGACGCTCAGGGACAGGATGTCCGCCGTGCCGATGGCCGTGCTGCGGTGGCGGCACTTGGTCTTGAAGGCGGCGATGTCCTGCGGCAAGCCCACCACGCGGAGGACATCGTTGCGGATGATTTCCGTGTCGTCCGAGGGCACAAAGGTGACCCCGAGGCGCGTGATGCGGGAGACGATGACACCATCGTAGACCAGCGTATCCAGCTCGCCCAGCGTGCGGTTGCTCATGCTCTTCTCCAGCACGATGACCTCCGCGCTCTCGCCCGCGAAGCGGTTGCCGACGGGGGCGTCCTCATCCACGCTGCCGATGAGCAGAGCGTCGCGCTCCATCTGCTCGCGGGTGCCGACCAGCAGCACGCTTGCTCCCGCCTCCCAGCAATCTTCCGCCTGCAGGGGCACCAAGCGGCCCTCGCGCAGAATGCGGGTGACACGGCATTGCAGCAGCCCCTCATGCACGGTGGCGGCGATCGGTGTGCCGAGCAGCTTCGGGTGGGAGACCTTGACTACGCGGGTGATAATCTGCTGCGGGTCGGCGGCGGTATCGGTGCGGCGCGTGCTTTCCCAAGGGCAGTGCAGCAGGCGCGGCAGCACTTGCACGAAGAGCACCACGCCCACCACGCCGAAGGGGTAGACGACGCCGTAGCCGATGTTGACGGCGGCGGTATCCGCACCCGCCTGTTGCAGGGCCTCCGTCGCGGCGGCGAGACCGGGTGTGCTGGTGCAGGCTCCGGCAAAGAGCCCCGCGCCGACGGCGTGGGAGATGCCGAAAAGTTCGCAGCCCGCCCAAGTGATGCACCAGGCCGTGCCCACCACCACGAGGGAGAGCAGCACCAACCCCGCCCCGCGGCTGCGCAGGGAGGCGAAGAAGCGGTTGCCCGCGCCCAAGCCTACGCAGTACACGAAGAGCGCGGTGCCGAGCTCCGTCACCCCTTGCGGTACGCGGAGCCCGAAATGCCCCGCCGCCAGCGCGACAAAAAGCACGCCCGAGCTGCCGAGCGACACGCCTTTCACGGAGATGCGCCCGAGGGCCAGGCCGAGCGCCAGCACGGCAAAGAGCACGAAAACAGGGGTGTGCAAGAGTGCGTCCATGGCGTGCGCGGGCTCAGGCTTCACGTGTCTCGTTCACGAAACCGCAGATGACGGCATGGCTGAGTGCCACGATACCCCCCACGAGGAAAAGCAGCACGAGGAAGGGCTGCGCCGTGGCGAGCACCTTCTCGCTCAGGTTCGGCACCAGAAGCAGCAAGGCCGCCATCCCGGCAAAGCTGAAGAGACAGTGCTCTGCGTGGTTGCCCGTGCTCCGCATGCGGCGGGCGGAGACAGCGAGCGCGGGGATAAGCAGCAGGGCCATGACGAGGGAGAGCAGCAGCGACCAAGGGCAGAGCAGGGCACAGAGCACCTCGGGAACGGCCGTCAAGCCCATCGTCATCCACCAATCTTTCCGCGTTGCGGTACCATTGAATCGAAACAGGAAACGTAACATAGCTGATAGCGAAAAGGGGTTGTCCTTTCCGGCGTCCATGGTACGCCCCGCGCGGCGTTTTGAAAAATACATCCTTTTTGTGCCTTTTCATAACTCTTCGCTATAGATAACAGGGGGTTATTGCCGCACAATGTCCGAGGCTATGGACGGTGCTGAGCGAAAATCACCGCCTCTTGCAGGGTGAATCGGGGAATGAGCTTGACAAAGGGCTATCGGAACCGCTAAAACAGGGCTATGCGAATTGTCATGATGGCAACGGGGGATATCGCTATTCCTTCTTTCCGCTGTTTGGTGCGTACGGGTGAGCTGGTGGCCTTGATTACCCAGCCGGATCGCCCCGTGGGGCGTCACATGACGCTGACCCCGCCCCGCATTAAAGTGTGTGCGGAGGAGGCGGGCATCCCCGTCTTCCAGCCCGAGAAGATGCGCGACCCCGAGGCCGTGGCGCAGCTGCGTGCCTACCGCCCCGATGTGGTGGTGGTGATGGCCTATGGGCAGATTCTCTCGCAGGAGGTCATCGATGTGCCGACCGTGGCCTGCATCAATGCGCATGCCTCCCTGTTGCCCCGCCACCGCGGGGCTGCCTGCATTCAGGCCGCCATTGAAGCGGGCGACGATGAGACGGGCATCACCATCATGCATGTGGTGAAGAAGCTTGATGCCGGCGACATCATCACCCGCGTGAAGATTCCCCTCCAAGGCCGAGAGACGGCGGAATCGTTGCACGATGATTTGGCGGAGCTCGCCCCTAAGGCACTGACGGAAGCGTTGGAGATTCTTGCCGCCGGGCGCGACGAGCGCACGGAGCAGGATGAAAACCTCATGACCTACGCCCCCAAGCTGCTGCGAGCCCACGGCCAGATTGACTGGACACAGCCCGCCCTGCAGGTGTCGCGCAAAATCCGCGCCTATCACTCATGGCCGGGCACATTCACCATTTATCCCAGCGTGAAGAGCGGCACGGACAAACCGCTGAAAATCTTCCCTCCCGTGGAGGTCTTTTCAAGCTATCCCAAGTCCGTGGACGCCCGCCCCGGCATGGTGTTGGAATCCGGGCCGGATGGTATGCTCGTCTCCTGCGGCGGTCGCCACGGCGGGGCGGTGCTCATCATGACCATGCAGCCGGTGGGCGCCCGTAAGATGAATGCGGAAAGCTTCTTCGCCGGGCACAAAATCCCTGCGGGCACGATTCTCGGTCTCCCGAGCGGGCAGAATTGAGGCGCGAACAGGATTTGGATTTGACTTGCCCGTGCGCGAGGCGTATGCTGTGCGCAGACAAACACCATCCTCCGATGACGATGAAAAAGACTTCCCTGCTGGCCTCTTTTGCGTTCACGGCAGCTGTTCTCAGCTCCTGTGTGTACTACACGCCTCCCGTGGCGGATATGCCCTATAAAGGCAACAACGGGCGCACCGCTTACCCGAACACGTGGATGACGCAGCCGCCCGCTGCAACGCCTGCGGCCGTGGCTCCTGCCGTGCCCGTTCCCGCTCCTGCGCTGCCTGTCGGCACGGCGGTCGCTTCTCCGCGTGCGGCGGCACCTGCCGCCAAGCCTGCACCTCAGTCAGCTCCGGCTCCGGCCCCGGCGCCCACTCCTGCTGCCAAAACGCCGGCGGTGACACATCCGGAGGTGACCATCGTCCCGGATCCCCCCAAACCTATCGCCATCCCTGCCGTCGTGACCCCGCCCCCTGCTCCCAAGCCCGTGGTGGTGTCGACGCCGGATCCTGCGCCCGCGCCGGCCCCCGAACCGGCGGCAACGGCTAAGCCCGCGGCCGCTGCCTCTACCGCGGCTGCAGGAGCCGACCCCAAGAGCATCACCAACCAGGGCCCCATTCCCGTCGCTACCCGCGTGGAGGGCGACCCGACGCGCGTGTATAACCCGCTGGATCCCAGCAAAACTATCCGCGTGACGGACAAGACGGGCAAGCCGTTCCCCAGTGGCAAGGAGCTCAAGGTGCGCGGCACGAATTTCCACTTCTACGTTCCGTAAATCGTGGCTTCCCCTTTCCGAAAAATTGCCGTGTTCGGCCCCGGCCTGCTCGGCGGCTCGATTGCCATGGCCGTGCATGAGCGCATGCCCGAGGCAGAGCTGCGCATTTGGGCCCGCCGCGAGCAGCCTCTCGCGTTTGCCCGCGAACACGGGTTGACGGAGCACACCTTCACCGATCCCGTGAAGGCGGCACGCGGGGCAGACCTCATCATCCTCGCCACTCCCATCGGTGTGTTCGAGGACCTGTGCCACCGCATGCTTTCCTCTATCGACCACGATGCCGTGGTGACGGACGTGGGCTCCGTGAAGGCTTATGTGCACCGCACGACGGGTGCCTTCCTGACGGAGCGCAAGCGCCTCTTCATCGGCTCCCACCCCATGGCCGGCAAGGAGAAGCAGGGCATCGAGAGTGCTGTGCCCGACCTGTTGGACGGCGCGACTGTCGCCCTCACCAATCCGCACCATGTGGCGGAGGAAAAGGTGCAGAAGCTGGCGGACTTCTGGGCGATGCTCGGCTGCTCTACCTACCTCATGGACCCGCGCAACCACGACCGCGCGGTGGCACGCATCTCGCACATGCCGCACATCATGGCCGCGCTCACGGCGCGCAACGCTTCGCAGGGCGATGTCCCCATGGCGGATTTGCAGCAGCTCGCCGCCACCGGCTTCCGCGACACGACGCGCGTGTGCTCCGGCCCCGCGCCCATGTGGGCGGATATCCTGTGGGAGAATGACGTGGCTATCCGCGAGCTCCTGCACAACTGCGTGGAGGATTTGCAGCAGCTCATCACCCTGCTGGAAGAGCAGGATAAGGTGGGCGTGCGCGAGTGGCTGGAGGAAGCGAAGAGCTCCTGCGAGACCATCCGCAACGGCAAGTAAGTCTTATGATATCCGAGGAACTTTTTGAACGCGCCTGCAAGGTGATTCCCGGCGGTGTGAACTCCCCCGTCCGCGCCTTCCGCCGCTTGGAACGCGCACCCTTCTTCGTCTCCCGCGCACAGGGCGCACACTTGTGGGATGAGGACGGCAAGCAGTACATCGACTATGTGGGCACATGGGGCCCCGCCATCCTCGGCCATGCGCCCAAGCCCGTGCTGGATGCCGTGATGGCCGCCGTGCCGAACGGCCTCGGCTACGGCATCCCCACCCGTGTGGAGGTGGACATGGCGGAGACTGTCTGCCGTTGGGTGCCCTCCATTCAGAAAGTGCGCATGACCAACAGCGGCACGGAGGCGACCATGAGCGCCGTCCGCCTCGCCCGCGGGTACACGGGGCGCAAGTACATCATCAAGTTTGAGGGCTGCTACCACGGGCATGTGGACAGCCTGCTCGTCTCGGCGGGCAGCGGTGCTCTCACCCACGGCGAGCCCGACAGCGCGGGTGTCCCCGCGGAGTTCGCCGCGCTCACCCTCGCCCTGCCGTACAACGATGAACAGGCGGTGAAGGATGCCTTCGCCCAATATCCCGGCCAAATCGCAGGCGTGATTGTGGAGCCGTACCCCGGCAACGCGGGCTTCTACCTGCCGAAGCCCGGCTATCTCGAGTTCCTGCGCGACATCACCGCCAAGGAGGGTGCATTGCTCATCTTTGACGAGGTGATGACGGGCTTCCGCATTTCCCCCGCAGGCGTGCAGGGCCGTGTCGGCATCACGCCGGATCTCACCACGCTCGGCAAGGTCATCGGCGGCGGTCTGCCCGTCGGTGCCTTCGGCGGTCGCGCGGACATCATGGATTGCGTGTCGCCCCTCGGCCCCGTGTATCAGGCGGGCACGCTGAGCGGCAATCCCGTGGCCATGGCGGCGGGACTCGCTCAGCTCCGCGAGCTGGAGCGCACGAACGCCTACGAGCGCATGGAGCAGCTCGGCGCACGACTGGAGACGGGCGTCCGCCGCATCCTCGCCGACCTGCAACTGCCGCTCACCTTCAAGCGCTGCGGCTCCATGTGGTGCCTCTTCTTCACCACGCAGGATGTCTGCGACCTCAAATCCGCCATGACGGGTGACTTCGACATGTTCCGCCGCTACTTCCTCTCCATGCTGGAGCAGGGGGTCTACGTCGCCCCCTCGCCCTATGAGACGGGCTTCATCTCCGCTGCCCACACAGAGGCGGACATCGACGCCACGCTGGCGGCCATGCAGATGGCTCTGCGCACGGCGAAGGACTGAACAGGGCTTGATTTTCGGGGTAACTTGTGCTAGACTCCGCTCATGCCGATTCCGTTCTCTCTCATCTCGCTGGGCTGTGCCAAAAATCAGGTGGATTCCGAAATCATGGTCGGCCATCTTCTGGCGGCGGACTATGAGCGGCGGGAGGAGAGCGCGGAGGCAAAGGTCCTCATCATCAACACCTGCGCCTTCATCGACCCTGCCAAGCAGGAGGCCATCGATACCATTTTCGAGGCCGTCCGTGCACGAGAGAACGGCGATGCCCCTGCCGATCAGCTCATCATTGTGGCGGGATGCCTCTCCCAGCGCTACGCCAAGGATTTGGTGAAGCTCATGCCCGAGGTCGCTTGCTTCGTGGGCGTGGACATGATTTGTCATATCGCGGAGATTGTCGCGGCCTGTCTGGCGGGAACGAACGAAAAGATATACTCGACGAAGGTTTCCACGCTGATGCCGGACTTCGGCATGGCACGCTACCGCCTTTCTCCCTCGCACTTCGCCTATGTGAAGATTGCGGAAGGCTGCAACCACGCCTGTGCCTACTGCGTGATTCCCCGCATCCGCGGCGGCCACCGCAGCCGCCCGCAGGAGAACATCGTGCGCGAGGTCCGCGCCATGGTGGAGCAGGGGGTGAAGGAAATCAACCTCATTGCGCAGGATACGACCTACTACGGCATGGACCGCTGGGAGAAGCGCGCGACCAAGACCAGCGGCGTGGACTCCTCCAAGGGGGAATCGCTCGCCTCCCTCCTGCGCGAGCTGAACGACATTCCCGGGGAGTTCTGGATTCGCGTGCTCTACACCCACCCCGCGCATTGGAGCCGCGAGCTCATCGACACCTTTGCCGCCTGTGACAAGGTGGTGAAGTACGTGGACATCCCCCTGCAGCACATTGCCGACCACATTCTGGACGAGCAGCGCCGCAAGACGGACGGCGACACCATCCGTCGCCTCATCCGCGACCTGCGCACCGCCGTGCCCGGCATCGGCATCCGCACCACCTTCATCAGCGGTCTGCCCGGTGAGACGGAGGAAGACCATCTGGAATTGAAGGAGTTTGTGCGCGAATTCCGCTTTGAGCGTGCCGGCGTGTTCCCCTATTCCAAGGAGGAGGGCTCTCTGGCTGCCAAGATGCCGCACCAGGTGCACCACGCCACCAAGAAACGCCGCGCCAACGAAATTTCCATGCTCATGGCGGGTATCGCCGACGAGCTGGGGCAGGAGGCCGTCGGCACGACGATGCGCGTGCTCGTGGACGCTCCCGGCATGGCTCGCGGCGCGTGGGACGCCCCCGATGTGGATGCCTGCATCCACGTGGACCCGGCCTTACCGGTCGGTGCGTTCGCGGATGTTACCATTGCGGACGCCATCGCCTACGAGCTCTTTGCCGAGGGTGCGGAGGAAACGATGGAGGAGGGGTGAATCCTTCCTGTCGGAGCGGGGCAAGAGAGCGCCGCATAAGTCTCCGTCCGCAGCACTTTCTCCTTGACCGAGGAAGGTTAGACGAGTAGTATAGCAATGGTTACTTGCAGGGATGTACGCGCGCGTGCGTCCGTGAACAGATTTAACTCCCATATCCATTCATGAAACTGACGGAAACACCCCATTACGACCAGTGGAAAGGCTTTGAAGGCCGCATCTGGAAAGAGGAAGTCAACGTGCGTGACTTCATTCAGAAGAACTACAAGCCCTACGATGGTGACGAGTCCTTCCTCGCCGACCCGACGGAGGCCACGAATCTGCTCTGGGCTTCCCTCCAGATGCTCCAGAAGGAAGAGCGCGCCAAGGGCGGTGTGCTTGATTGCGAGACGGAAGTCGTCAGCGGCCTGACCGCCTACGGCCCCGGCTACATCGACGAGAAGCTGAAGGACCTCGAGAAGATTGTCGGTCTGCAGACGGACAAGCCCCTCAAGCGCGCGTTCATGCCCTACGGCGGCGTGAAGATGGCCGTGCAGGCCGCGGAGAACTACGGCTACACCGTGAACCCCGAGCTGAAGAAGATTTTCTCCGAGTACATGACCACGCACAACGATGCCGTGTTCGCCGCCTACACGCCCGAGATGCGTTTGGCGCGCAAGACGCACATCGTGACGGGCCTGCCCGACACCTACGGCCGCGGCCGTATCGTGGGTGACTACCGCCGCGTGGCTCTGTACGGTATCGACTACCTCATCGCCGCCAAGCAGACCGACCTCGAAAACTGCGGCTGCGGCAACATGTACGACGAGGTGATTCGCCAGCGCGAGGAAATCTCCGCGCAGATTAAGGCGCTGAAGGGCATGAAGGAGATGGCCGCCATCTACGGCTACGACATTTCCCAGCCCGCCAAGAACGCCCACGAGGCCTGCCAGTGGCTGTACTTCGGCTACCTCGCCGCCATCAAGACGCAGAACGGCGCCGCCATGAGCGTGGGCCGCGTCTCCACCTTCCTTGATATTTACTTCCAGCGCGACCTCGCCGCCGGTCTCATCACGGAGTCCGAGGCGCAGGAGATGATTGACCACATGGTCATGAAGTTCCGCATGGTGAAGTTCGCCCGCATCCCCTCCTACAACCAGCTCTTCTCCGGCGACCCCACCTGGGCCACCCTCGAAGTGGGCGGCATCGGCATGGACGGCCGCAGCATGGTGACGAAGACGGACTACCGCTTCCTGCACACGCTGGAGAACATGGGCCCGTCCCCCGAGCCCAACCTGACGGTGCTGTACTCCTCCGCCCTCAACGAGAACTTTAAGAAGTACGCCGCCAAGATTTCCGTGACGACTTCCTCCATCCAGTACGAAAACGACGATGTGATGAAGCCCGTCTGGGGTGATGACTACTCCATCTGCTGCTGCGTGTCCGCCACGCAGACGGGCAAGGAGATTCAGTTCTTCGGTGCCCGCGCCAACATGGGCAAGGCTCTTCTTTATGCCTTCAACGGCGGCTTCGATGAGAAGCACCGCATCCAGTGCGGCCCCAAGATGGAGCGCATCACGGGCGAGTACGCCGACTTCAACGAGGTGATGGCGAAGTTCGACTTCTGGTTGGACTGGCTGGCTGACATCTATGTCAACGTGCTCAACCTCATCCACTACATGCACGACCGCTACTACTATGAGGCCGCCGAGATGGCCCTCATCGACACGGACGTGCGCCGCACCTTCGCCACGGGTATCGCCGGCTTCTCCCATGTGATTGACTCCCTGAGCGCCATCAAGTACGCCAAGGTGAAGATTCTGCGCGACGAAGAGGGCATCACGACCGGCTTCGAGACGGAGGGCGACTTCCCCCGCTACGGCAACGATGACGACCGCGCCGACGAAATCGGTGTCTGGCTGCTCAAGACCTTCGTGGAGAAGATTAAGCGCCGCCACACCTACCGCAACTCCGAGGCCACAACCTCGCTGCTCACCATCACGTCCAATGTGGTGTATGGTCAGGCGACGGGTGCCATGCCCGACGGCCGCCCCGCCTTCGCGTCCTTCGCTCCCGGTGCCTCCCCCTCCTACGGTGCGGAACAGAACGGTCTGCTCGCCTCCCTGAACAGCGTGGCCAAGATTCCCTACCACTGGTCGCTGGACGGCATCTCCAACACGCAGACCATCAACCCCGATGCTCTCGGCCACAGCGAGGGCGAGCGCGTGAACAACCTCGTGCAGGTGCTGGACGGCTACTTCGATCAGGGTGCCCACCACCTCAACGTGAACGTGTTCGGGCTGGAAAAACTCCTCGATGCTCAGGCTCACCCCGAGAAGGAGGAATACGCCAACTTCACCATCCGCGTCTCCGGCTACGCCGTCAAGTTCATTGACCTCACCAAGCAGCAGCAGGACGATGTGATTGCGCGTACCTGCCACAAATCGCTGTAATTTAGAATTTTTAATTTATAATTTATAAAGTAAAAATTCGGCACGCCTAGCGGCGTGCGAATAACGGGAGGGGCGCGCGGAAGCGCGCCCCTTTCTGCTCAAACGATAGTATACCCTATGAGTGATTGCATCGGAAAAATTGCCAAACTTGAAACATTCGGTCTTGTAGACGGTCCTGGTGTGCGTTTTGTCGTGTTCACGCAGGGCTGCCATCTGCGCTGCAAGTTCTGCCACAATCCCGAGACGTGGGCTTGTGAGGGCGGCACGGAGTGGACAGCCGAAAAGCTCTTTGAGCGGGCGTGGCGTTACCACAATTATTGGAAGGACAACGGCGGCATCACGGTCAGCGGTGGCGAGCCGCTGGTGCAAATCGAGTTCGTAAAAGAATTCTTCCGTCTGGCAAAAGAGAAGGGGGTGCATACCACCTTGGACACGGCGGGGCAGCCGTTCACGAGGGAAGAACCCTTCTACAAAACATTCTGTGAGCTGATGGAGTACACGGACCTCGTGATGCTCGACCTCAAGCACACGGATGACGAGGCGCACCGCCGCCTGACAGGGCGCACGAATGCGAATATTCTGGAGATGGCGCGCTGGCTCTCCGACCACGGCAAGGCCATGTGGATTCGCCGCGTGCTGGTGCCCGGTATCTCGGATGATGAGGCCGAGCTGCGCCGCTGCCGCGCCTTCATCGAGAGCCTGAACACCGTGGAGCGCGTAGAAATTTTACCTTATCACACCCTCGCCCTCGGCAAGTGGAAGGAGCTGGGCTTCACCTACCCGCTGGATGGTGTTCCCACCCCCACGGCAGAACAAGTCCGCCGCGCGGAAGAGCTGTTGGGTATCACCCCCACCGATCCCCCGAGCAAGGCGGCAGATATCCTCTCCCCCAAATGCTGCTGAGCCATCACGCCCGCACATAGCGGCTGGCGCGCCCCGCACCGATGCGGGTGATGCGCCCCGAGCGCACCATGGCACCGAGAACGGCCTCCACGGTGGTGGGGCTGATGTCGGGGTGCAGGGTGCAGATGTCCGCCTTGGAGACGGGGAGCAGGGAATTCAGAACAGCGGCTTCGATGCGCTGCGTCTTGCTGACCTTGCGCCCCTGCGTGATGCCGAAGCGTTTGTCCAGCTCCTTGTAGCAGAGGTAGAGGACGGAGAGAAAATTCTCGATGAAGGGGAAATAGTCGTGTTGATTCTCCGCCCACCCCTGGGATGAGTCGTGGAGCGCTTGGTAGTAGGCCCCTTTGTAGGTGTTGATGGTGGCCTCCATGGAGATATAGCGACCGACATCGAAGCCTTGGCGGTAGAGCAGGAGCAGGGAGAGCAGGCGGGAGAGTCGCCCGTTGCCGTCCGCAAAGGGGTGGATGGAGAGGAAATCCAGAATCACGCAGGGGATAAGTAGCAGCCTGTTCTCCCCCAGTTGCGCGGCGGCATCTTGGTAGGCGAGCATCATCTGCTCCATATCCTGCGGTGTGTCGGCGGCACTGCTCGGGCGAAAGCGCACGCGGCGGGTGCCGTCCGCATCGCTTTCCAGAATCAGATTGTTTTCCGTTTTGTATTGCCCTGCTTGCGGCGTTGCCGTGAAGCGTAGCATGGTTTCATGCAGCAGACGGATGGTCGCTTCGCAGAAGGGTAGTTCCGCATATCGGGTGTGAATGAGGGCAAGTGCGTCACGATATCCCGCGATTTCCTCTTCATCGTGGTTGAGCGGGGCACTGCTCTTGGTGACGATGGCGCGGATGCGTTCATCTGCCGTCACGATGCCTTCGATGGCGTTCGAGCTTTTGACGGATTGGATGCGTGCGATTTGCTCCAGCTCCTCATGCAGCTTGGCAAACTGTTGCGAGCGGATGCCCGAAAGTGATTTGAGTGCTTGCACCCCTTGCGCCAGCTGCACAATCTTGGCGGGGATAGCTCCGTGCAGGAGAAAGCTGTAATCAAATCGCTTGCTGCTCATGAGAAAAAGAACCTTTCTGCACATTATTATGCATAAAATATGCAGAAAGACAAGCCCTTCTGCATATAAATGCGGAAATAATATGCAGAAAAGAACATTTCTGCTCCATTCGGCGGCAGGACAAATGAGGATTTGTAAGTACAAACCATGGAATAGAGTGCGGCTATGCCGCAAGGATTGGTAACTCATTCTGACGCAAGCGTCAGAATGAGTTCGTCATCACGCGGCGAAGCCGCCTAATTTTTTGATTTGTACATTGTACATTGTACATCCCGACAAATCCTCATTTGTCGTGCCGGTGCAGAAAAACGGAGTGAGGAACAACCTCACTCCGTGGGAAAAGGGGATGTTGTGCGGGGCGCTTACTTCGCTTCGGGGGCGGCGGGGATGGCGCCGATGAGGAAAAGCAGGAAGTCAACGCAGAACCACGGGGAAAGAGCCCGTAAATCATGGGTAAATAGATATGAATTCCTTGTAGCTGCGTGATTGTTCTTGATTGAGAACTAACAAAATGCTACCATACACCCGCTTTTCCGCCGTCTTGCCGTGAGGCGGGTGATTCGTCACTCCTCAGCGGAGAGCAAGACAGCCCCTCTCTGCTGTGAGAACGTGTCATTTATGGTTACGGACAAGCAGCTGAACAAAGGCTGGTGAAAAGTAAGCAAATGAATACTACGCTAGTACTCGAGCTCCTTGTGATACTGCTTGAAGTGATACTTCTCTTCCTGCACCACTAAGGAGAGGGGTGCCTGAGGAGTAGCTACCCTTGGGCATCCCGTTCCCCCCGCGTGAATACTTTTTCTTTAAAAAAACTTGACAATTTGCACCATCCGTGTATGATGAAGCCATCCGGGTGAGAGTACTAGCGTTATCCATCCCGAAACTTGCTTTTTACGGCCGCACGAATTAGCTACTCGTGCGGCCTCTTTTTTGCCCGTTTTTCCGTGATGAAGCCTATGATAGTAAGGAGGGCTGCGGCGAGCCGGAAGCAGGGCTAATGATGCCGAAAAACGGAGTGAGGATTGACCTCACTCCGTGGGAAAAGGGGATGTTGTGCGGGGCGCTTACTTCGCTTCGGGGGCGGCGGCCTCGGCGGCGCGGGCGGCCTTCATCTTTTCGAGGAAGGCGGCGGGGTCGACAAAGATGGCATCGACCTGCTTCTTGATGTGGGAGGCGTAGGGCTCGGGCAGGGAGGCCACCAGCTCGTCACCCACCTTGTGGGCGGCTTCCAGATCTTCCGTGGTCTCGGCGGCGTTCACCATCACGGTGAACTTGCGGTCGAGGAAGAAGTGCTTGTTGGCGGCGAGAATGGTCGGTTCTGCTTCCGCGAGCACCTTCAGCTGCTCCTCGGTGGTGGTGCAGGCATTGAGCTTGTCGGAGAGCTCCTTGCGCTGGTCGGCGGCGGCGACTTCCTTGTTGAGCTTGTAGCCGCCGGCATTGCGCGCGGCGGTCTCCATGGTCTGGTAAACGGCCTCGAGGGCTTCCTGCTGCTTCTCGGCGGGCAGCTTCTTGGCGGCGCGGATGTCGGCAGCAGCCTTGATGGCCTTGTCGAGGGTGGCTTGCAGATCGGCCTGCTTCTTGTAGCCGCTGAAACCGCCGACGACTTCACCCTCGGCGTTCATCACGAGCAGGGTGGGGAAACCGCTGATGTTGTACTGCTGGCAGAGCTTCTGGTTCTGCTGGGCGAGCACGGGGTCCAGCTTCTTCTTGCGGGGGCAGTCCACTTCCATGAGCACGAAGCGATTCTTGGCGTAAGCATCGAACTCGGGCGTGTCCAGCACTTCCTTGCGGAGCTTGATGCACCAGCCGCACCAGTCGGAGCCCGTGAAGTCCACGAGCATGAGCTTGTTTTTCTCCTGTGCCTTCGCCTTGGCAACGGAAAAGTCGTCAATCCATTCCTGAGCGAACGCAGGGGCGAGCAGCGCCGCCAGAGCCGTCAACGTGAAAAGTTGCTTGAACATGCGGGGATTGTACCACCGCGCAGGCGCGACTGCAAGCAACTTTCTCAATGCTTCTTTTTTTGCGCGTCCTTCAGCTTTTTCAGGTAGGCGGCGGGGTCAGCAAAATCCTTGTCCATTTGCGCACGGAACTGTTCGGCGTTGGGGGCGGGCATGCCTTCGGCCAGCTCCTCGCCCAGCGAGCGCACGGCGGCGAGGTCTTCTTCCGTTTCGGCGGCTTGCAGCAGGACGGAGAACTTGCGTTGCAGGAAGAATTGCCTGTTGCCCGGCAGAAGGGCGGGTTCGGCTTTGTCGAGCACCTTTTTCATCTGCGCGGGGCGCTTGCAGGCTTTGAGCTTGGCGTCCAGCTCCTCGCGTTGCTGCGCGACGCTGCCCGCGCCCTCCACCTTGTAGCCGCCTGCTTTGCGGACGGCGCTTTCCATGCCCTGATACACGCGGTTGAGCGCGGCCTGCTGCTTGTCGGCGGGCAACTTCTTGGCGGCGCGGATGGCGGCGTCGGCCTTGATGGCCTTATCCAGAGATAATTGGACTTCCTCCCTGTTCTTGAAGCCGCCGACACCACCGACGACCTCGCCCTTGGGTGTGACGACCAGCAGGGTGGGGAAGCCGCTGATATGATAGGTGTTGCAAAGCTCGGAATTTTGCTTGGCCTGCTTGTCGGGCAGCTTTTTGGTGCGGGGGCAGTCCACCTCCATGAAGACGAATTTGTCCTTGGCGTATTCCTCGAATTCTGCGCTGTCCAGCACCTGCCCGCGGAGCCTCATGCAGTTGCGGCACCAGTCCGAGCCCGTGAAATCCATGAGTACGAGCTTCTTCTCCGCTTTGGCCTGATGTTTTGCGGCTGCGAAATCCTCCGTCCACTCCAGCGCAAGAGCGGGAGCAAGCAGGGCGGCAAGGGCGGTTATGGTGCAGAGTTTGCGGAACATGGTTCAGTTGTGAATGAGCCCCGTGGTGATATCCGCGAGCTTGAAGCGCACGATTTTGGCGAGGTCGGCTAATGCAACCTGCACCTGCAGGCCGATGCGACCGCCTGAAAAGATGATGGAATCAAAGTTTTCCGCCGTGGCATCAATGGTGGTGACGAAGGCTTTTTTCATGCCGATGGGCGAGCAGCCGCCGTGGATGTAGCCCGTGAGGGGGAGCAGGTCTTTTTGTTTGAGCATCTCCAGCGATTTCTCTCCCACAGCCTTGGCCGCTTTTTTGAGGTCCAGCCCCGCACCCACAGGGATGACGAAGACGTAGTGCTGTGTGCTCTTGCCCGTGGTGACGAGGGTTTTGAAGACCTGCTCGGGGTTTTGCCCCAGCTTTTCGGCTACTTCCAGCCCCGTGATGGCGCCTTCGGATTCGTAGGTATAGGCGGAGTAGGAAATCTTCTTCTGCTCCAGCGTGCGCATCACGTTCGTTTTATCGGCGGGTTTCATAAGCAATCAGAGGGTGGTGAGAGCCCAAGCGGCGGGGGTGTGAAAATCGGCGGGGGCGGTGCCGTCGTGCGGCGTGGTGGTGAGCCAGCGGTCGGCGCCGTTTTGCGGCAAGGCGGCACCGATGGCGAGTCGGCAAGCGGGCAGGGGAATGCCGCAGGCCGTCAGCAGGGACAGCGGCACGCGCATCTCGGCTTCCCAGCCGGCGGAGGTGGCACGCCCCACGCTGCGGATAGCGGAGAGGTCGGGCGCGGGTTCAGCCGCTACACGGGGGGCGGTGAAGACGCATGCCCACCATGCGCCGTTCGGCGCGAGGTTGAATTCCATGTAGGGGGCACCAGCGGGCGCAGCGAGGAAAAACTCCGCGCAGTGGTAACGCCAGAGATCGGCGGAGAATGCGCCCGCCGCCGCTGTAGGATGCAGCGCTGGTGCCTCGGCACGGGAGGCGCGGTACACCAGTTCCGCCTCCGTGCAGGACAATCGGTAGCGCAGCGGCGTGCCTACGCTTGCCCCTGTCCATTCCGTTCCCAAAATCCCCTCGCAGATGATGCGTTCCATACCCTTATCCTACACGCCCCGGGATGGAATCGCAAGAAAAAGCGACGGAAAACGACATGGATAGCGATGGCTTTTTTTGCGTGAGCTCGTGACGGAGCCCCGGACACAGCCCGGAGTGTTTTGCAGGGGCTCAGATACACCGAAGGTCTGACCTTTCGTCAGACCTTCGGTATGATTCCGGGCAGCGTCGCCGCTCGGTGGTGCAATGACTCATTGCGTTACAGCCGGATGGCGGCGGAACTCCACGTCAGGCCGGCACCGAAGGTGACCATGAGGATGATGTCGCCCTTCTTGGCCTTGCCGGTGCGCACGGCTTCATCCAGCGCGATGGCGCAGGCGGCACCGCTGGTGTTGCCGTATTTCTGGAGGTTCACGAAAACGCGCTCCGCGGGGATGCCGAGACGCTTGGTGACGGCGGTGATGATGCGGAGGTTGGCTTGGTGGGGGATGACGAGGGCCACGTCCTCGGGCTTGATACCCGTGCGGTGAATGAGGGAGAGGGCGGATTCCGTCATGTGCTCCACGGCGTGGCGGAACACCTCGTTGCCGCGCATGGCGATGGTGGCGAGCTTCTCGTGGATGTTTTCCTCCGTGGTGGGGATGGCGGTGCCGCCGCCGGGAACGAGGAGGAGGTCCGTCAGCGTGCCGTCCGAACCGATGTGGGAGGCGAGCACCGCGGGGTCACCCGCCTTGCCTGTGCCGGACTGCAGGATGGCGGCCCCCGAGCCGTCACCGAAGAGCACGCAGGTGGAGCGGTCCTCCCAGTTCACGATGTGGGAGAGTTTTTCCGACGCCACGATGAGGGCGGTCTTGGCCTGGCCGCAGCCGATGTACTGCACCGCGGTCTTCAGCGCGAAGAGGAAGCCGGAGCAGGCGGCGGAAATGTCGAAGGCCGCGGCGTTCTTGGCCCCGAGTTTGGCCTGCACATAGCAGGCGGTGGAGGGGGTGTAGGTATCGGGCGTGATGGTGGCCACGATGATGAGGTCCAGCTGCTCGGGGGTGACACCGGCGGCTTCCATGGCCTTCTGCGCGGCTTTGGCGGCCATGTCGGAGGTCGTCTCATCAGGCGCGGCGATACGGCGTTCCTCGATGCCCGTGCGGGTTACAATCCACTCGTTGGAGGTGTCCACCATCTTCTCCAGGTCGGAGTTGGTGAGGCGGCGTTCGGGAACATAGGAGCCCGTGCCGATGAGGGCGACGGGAAGTCGCTTGAAAGGTTTCGTCAGATCGTTCATGGTCAGAAAGAAAGGACTGCGGGAAAAGGAAATATCCCTGTTTACGGCGGAAGTGTACCATACTCCACATTTGTTGGCGAGTTCTTTTTTGCGCATGGTTGCGTGGTGACGCATTTTGATAGAGAAAGCCCGCGCCCCCTTTTTCCGAACAGGGAAGAAACAGTTCTTATAACTTCTTGTATGTTGGTAAAACAGCCTTTAGGATGACGGCTCCTTCAATCTGTTTCACCGTGTGAAACAGGAAAGAGAACATCCGAACATACCCTGATGATGAAAAAATCCCTATTCTTGCTCCTGCTGTTGAGCTGTTGCATTCCCTCGTTCGCCTCCCATGTCAGTTCGTCTGTGTGGGTGGTCTCTTCTGATTCTCTGCCGCCTGTGGTGGGTGCACTCTCCGTCGGTACCTCGCTGGGCGAGGGGCGCGTGGACGTGACCCCCGGGACGGCGTGGACCCTGCCCGGTGCCCTCTTCATCGGCGGCTCGGGCAACTATTCCGGTGCGCCGAACACGGGCGGTCATGACGGCTTCTTTACTATGGGCACGGGCTCCTCTCTGCTGGCGGGCGGTAGCGATGCCACCATGAACGGCGCACAATCCCATGTCAATGTCGGTAACAGCCGTTTCCCGGTCACGGGCACGCTGGAGATTGCGGGCGGGTACCTGCAGGCGGAACAGCTCGTGGTCGGCTATCATGCGGGCACGGGCGTGGTACGGGTGAGCGAAAACGGCCGCATCGTGCTCACCAACGACAAGGCGGAGATCGGTCGCCCCGAATACAACGGCCTGCTTATCGGCGCCAATGGCGACGGCGTGCAGAACACGGGCAGCGGACAGCTGGTGCTGGAGAGCGGCTCCGTGTTGGAGTCGGTTGAGGTGTTCACCAGCATCGGCACGCAGGGCAGGGGGCAACTATTGCTTGATAGCGGCGCCGCGGCTCGCCTCGGTGATGTGTATGTGGGAGCGCGAACGGGCGGCGACGGCCTGCTCTCCGTTCGCAACGGGGCTGTGCTGGAGGCTGCGGGTTCCGTCTTGGTTTCCGCGAGCGGTGTGCTGGAGATGGCGGATGCCCGTGCCGAACTCGGCAAGCTGTATGTGGATAGCGGGCGCACCTCTGTGTCGGGCGGTTCGCTGCACACCTCGCTCATCGCCCTGAACGAGCGGCCCGGTGCCCCCGCCGTGCTGAGCCTCAGCGGCGATGCCGTGGCGGAAACGCAGGAGCTTCTCTTGGCCCGCGGCGCCACGCTGGAGTTGGCGGACAGCGCACGCTGTCTGGTGACACAGTCGATGAAGCTGCTGCCGGGCGCCACCCTGCGGATGCATATGGGGGCGGGCGCTGCGCTCACCTTGGCGGAGGGCGCGAGCTGCGTGGCGGGCGGCAGCGTGGTGCTGACCATGGATGAGGACCTGCTGCCCGCTTTGATGGAAGAGGGCGCGGAGCTCTGCGTCGTCAGCAGCAGCGAAGCGCTTTCGGGTGCGCCGACCGTGTATTGGAACCGCAACGGCCGTTTGCAGGACATCACCGACGCCATTTGCCCCGAGGACACGGGGCTGGTGCTGCGCCCCGAGCTCATGCAGGGGCTGTCGTCCGCCATCGCGGATACCCTGCTGCAACCTGCTGCGAGTGCGGCGGTGAACACGCTCAACGGCACCTTGGCGGCAAGCTCTGCCTTCCTCCGCACTGTGCGGGCGCAGAACGCGGCCCCGCAGATGGCGCAGGACGGGCGACTGCTGCATGCGGATGCCGCGAGCGGCCGCTTGTGGGCGGCAGGCATGGGCGCGTGGGAGCGCCTGGGCTCCGCTGATTCGGCACCGGGGTATCATTACAGCGGCGGGGGCTACGCCGTGGGCGGTGAAACAGCCTGCGCCCCTCACCTCTGCGTGGGGGCGGCTCTCGGGCAGATGCTCGGCCGCTATCGTGCGCCGCGCGGGTTGATGCACGATTCGCAATCCTTGTGGGAGGCTGCGCTGAATCTCCGCTACGCCCGCGCCGCGCGGCAGGGGCGGGATGTCTTCCGCCTCGACCTTTGCGGCACGGGCGGTTTGGCGCGCAACCGGGCCCGCGGCGCCTTCATCCCGGATGCCGGCACGGCCACGGGCCGCTGGACGGATAAGGTCTTCGGCGGCGCACTGCAGCTCTCCTACGATATCGGCCTCTCGGAGCGCATGTGCCTGACACCCTCCGTCGGGCTGGAGGGGCAGGCGGCGCGGCAGGGGCATGTCATCATGAGCGATGGCGCACATGCCCTGCATTACCGCCGCGGGCGTGCCTCGCTGTGGACGCTGCCGCTGGGGCTCTCGTGGCAGGCGGCCCTGCCTGTGGCGAAATCTCAGTACCTCGTACCGCGCCTCTCCGTCGCCTATCGGCGCGACCTCGACCGCCGCGCTCCCCGCGCCACGACGGCATGGGAGAGCGGCCGTGGATGTGCCCGCGGCACCAAACCCGGGCGCGACGCCGTGGAGGCGGAGGCCGGGTTGCTCTGGATGCTCAGCCCCACCTGGTCGCTCGGCGCCACCTTCGGCGTGGAATACCGCGAGGAGGAACTCATCCGTCGCGTCCGCGCAAGCGTGGACAGAAGCTTTTAAGGAATGACAAATTTTCAAATTCGGCTCGCTTCGCTTGCAGACGATAAAAACGGTCTGACCATCAGTCAGGCCGTTTTCTCTTTTTTCTGCGCCGCAGGTTCGCTAACTTCCCAATTTGTAATTCCCTTATTCCCGCATGCGGAAGAATTGCGCGGCATCGGCGGTGCTGATGCCGCGCAGGTTCAGGTAGCGCGTGCGGAGTAGGTTCAGGCTGCTGTGTCCCATTTCCTCCTGCAGCAGACTGAGGTTGTGGAAGTGCTTGAGATGCATGCTGGCGAAGGTGTGCCGCAGTGTATCCTGCCGCCATGGTACGAGCTTCGCACGGTGGCGCAGGGCACACCATAGGCGTTGCCAATCCCGCGGGGCGATGTGCTCGGTGTCATCATGTCGTCCGTGTAACAGCGCCAAGGCCCCGCCCCGCAGCGGCACAGCGCGTGCCCCGCCTGTCTTGCTGGCGTGCGGCTCCACGTAGATGCAGCGCTCGTTGCGGTCGAGGTCTCCCCAGCGGAGCCGCTGCACCTCTGTGGGGCGGATGCCGCACCAGAGCATCAGACGGACGGCGGATTCCATCTTCTGCCATTTGCCGCCGGTACAGGCGCGGAGCAGGGCTCGGATTTGGGTGAGATTAAGCGGCTGCAGCGTCTCTTCCTGCACGGGCGGCAGGTCTATGCTCTCTGTCGGGTTGTATTCGCACCACCTCTTGCGGCGTCCGTAGGCGAAGATGCTGTGTAACGCACTATGTGCCTTGCGGTAGACAAAGGGACTGTAGGCGAAATGCTCATCCAGCAGCGTGCGGCAGTCCTCTGCACGGATGCGGTTCAACGGCTCTTCGACAAAGGCTGCGAGCAGGATAAAGCGGTTGATGTAGGAGCGCAAATCCTTGCGGGTGTGCGGGCGGCGGTGGGCGGCGGCCTGCAACCTCGCCTCCGCGGCCTCGCGAAAGCTCAGGCTCGTGCCGCCGTCTTCCGTCTGCAAGGTCGCCAACACATGGTGGAGCAGTTGTGCCAGCCGGTGCAGGCTTTCCGCATCGAGTCGGCTGCCTTCGGAGAGGCATTTCAGGACTTCCGCCCCGCGTATCTTTTGGGTGGTGATGTCATTCATAGGCGCATAGTGATACCGAATGTCGGACAGGATAACAAGCGGGATGCGCGACAAAACACTTGCCATGTCTCCGCTATGCTGATACTCTTTCCACGTCAGCCCCTTTCCCTATGTCCGTCTCCCTCAACCTTGATAACCGAAAATCCTGCCCCGGCATGGCCGTTTTCAGCGGATGCGTGTTAGGGGTGCTGGCGCCTCTCGCAGCTTGGGTGGGCTGGTATTTCGGGCATGACGGGGTGCAGCACGGCGAGGAGCTTCCCTGTGCACTCATCCCCATTCTCCTTTTCGGTATCATCTGGCCGTTTATGGGAATCATGGCTTGTACCCTCTTTGCGCTCAATCCCCTCTTCGGTAAAACGCATCTCCGCATCGATGCAGAGGTGATTGACGTCCGCAAAACTCTTTTCGGCTGCTGTTGGCTGCACCATTGCTACCCCAACGATGAGCAGACTTTTCTCACCATCGCTTGTCAGACACAGCAGTCGCCCGCTTTCAAATCGCATGCTACCTCCATGAATCGGGAAATCCCGACGACAACCTGCTACCGCGTTCTCATCCGCCGTGGTAAGCTCCGCTGCGGCCTCCATGAATCCCAGGATGAGCACGCAGAGCAGCGCCTCCTCGATCAACTGGAGCAGGCACGCCGCTCACGATAAGAGCCTTGAAAAAACGGCCTGACCATCGGTCAGACCGTTTTCTTCATTCACGCGCGGCAACGCCGCGCCGAATTTTACAAATTGTAAATCCTTTACGCTTCCGCTTCCATCTTCTGGCGGAGCTTCTCGGGGAGCTTCACCTGAATGTGGATTTCGCGGAGCTGCTTGTCGTCCACGGTGTCGGGAGCCTCGCACATGAGGTCCACGGCGCGGTTGTTCTTGGGGAAGGGAATCACCTCGCGGATGGATTCGCATTCGCCGATGAGCATCACCACGCGGTCGAGACCGAGGGCGAGACCGCCGTGGGGCGGCGCACCGAAGGAGAAGGCGGAGAGCAGGTGGCCGAAACGCTCGTTGATGGTCGCCTCATCCATGCCGAGGGCGCGGAAGGTGGCGTCTTGCAGGTCGCGCTCGTGGATACGGAGGGAACCGCCGCCCAGCTCGTTGCCGTTGAAGATAACGTCGTAGGCCTCGGCGCAGAGCTCGGTGGAGATTTCGCCCTTGAGCACCTTGTCCACGTCCTCGGGGACGGGGCGGGTGAAGGGGTGGTGGATGGCCACATAGCGACCTTCCTCCTTGTCCCAGGCGAACATCGGGAAGCGCGTCACCCAGAACAGGTCCACATCGTGGTTGTCCTTGAGCAGCTCCATGAAGTCGGCGCAGGCGAGACGCACGCGGCCGAGGATGGTGCAGCTCTCCTCCCAATCGCCGGCGGCGAAGAACACGCAGTCGCCGTCCTCGATGTTGAGGCGCTGCTTCAGGGCTTCGATTTCCTCGTCCTTCATGCGCTTGGTGATGGGGCTCTTCCAACCCTCGCGGTTGGCGACCTCGCGCACCTTGATGTAGGCGAGACCCTTGGCACCGGCCTCAAGGGCAGTCTGCGTCAGGGAGTCAATCTGACCCACGGAGGGCGCAAAATTCTTGGCGTTGATGGCCTTCACCACGCCGCCCGCCGCCACGGCGGAGGAGAACACGCGGAAGTCGCTGTTGGCGAAGATGTCGGAGCAGTCCGTAATCTTCATCTCGAAGCGGCGCTCGGGCTTGTCGCTGCCGTACTCGTTCATGGCGTCGTGCCACGTCATGCGGGGGAAGGGGGTCACGATGTCGCGGCCCACGGACTCCTTGAACACGCGCTTGAGCATCTGCTCAATCCAATGATAAATGTCTTCGGGGGTGATGAAGGAGGCCTCGATATCCACCTGCGTGAACTCGGGCTGGCGGTCGGCGCGCAGGTCTTCATCGCGGAAGCAGCGGGCAATCTGGAAGTATTTTTCCAAGCCGGACACCATGAGCAGCTGCTTGTACTGCTGCGGGCTCTGGGGCAGGGCGTAGAACTTGCCGGGGCTCACGCGGCTGGGCACAAGGTAATCACGAGCACCTTCGGGCGTGGACTTGGAGAGGATGGGGGTCTCCAGCTCCAGGAAGCCCTGCTCGTCGAGGTAGTCGCGCATGGTCTTGGTGATGCGGTGGCGCAGCACCATGTTGCGCTGCATGGCGGGGCGGCGCAGGTCGAGGAAGCGGTACTTGAGGCGGATATCCTCGTTGGTGTTGCTGCGGTCCAGCTGGAAGGGCAGCACGGCGGAGCGGTTGAGCACCTGCATTTCATGCACTTCTACCTCGATTTCGCCCGTGGCGAGGTCGGGGTTAGTGGCATCCACCTCGGCGGTCTTGAGACGGCCGACAACCTTGCCCTTCACCTGAATGACGGATTCCACACGCAGGTTTTCAGCCTGATTCGTGAGCTCGGCGGAGACCTCGGGGTGGAACACCACCTGGGTCTTGCCTTCGCGGTCGCGGAGGTCAATGAAAATCACGCCGCCGTGGTCGCGGACGGTATCCACCCAGCCGACCAATGTGACATCCTTGTCGACATCGGAGAGACGGAGCTCATCGCAGTTGTGTGTGCGGTAACTGTTCATAAGAGGAAAGTGCGTTTCTCGAAAAGTATCAGGAGACTCTGCTACACGCGCGTAGCACAAGGCGCAGGGGAGTATACGCCTCTGTTTCCGAAAGTCAAGCCGTTTTTGCGCTGATAAACGCAGAAGATAACGGAAAAACGCCGTGTCGGTCAGGAGAAATAAAATTTAAAAATAAGAAATAAATATAAAATTTAAACAAAAATGCTTTCGCTGCGCGCTTACACGAATGAAAGGCCACGTGCCGCAACCCCATTCACGATATGAACAAGATGATGAAATGCCTCGCTGTTGTCGCTTTTGCGTTCTCCGCTGTTTCCTGCTGCGGTCACCATTGGCACCACCACCACGCCTACAACGCCTATCCTGCCTACAACTACGGATATAACCACGCAGCGCACCACTCTTACAATCACGCCCCTGCCTACGGGCATCATGGCTTCGCTGCTGCCCACCACCGCCGCTGAGCGGGGGGCGTCAGAGTGCGTCGTTCAGCGGGAAGCTGTACTGATACACCGTCCCCATGGGATGCACGTAATAATGCCACCACTCCTTGGAGTAGTTCTTCATGCCCGCATCTTCCATGGCCTTGCACAGTCGGCGGCGGTTCGCCTTTTGCTCGGGCGTGAGGTGCGGGTAATCCGTAGCGGAGGATTCATCCAGCAAATCGTGGTGCCCGCCCATGTCGCATTCCTTGCCGTCTTTCTGGCGGATGAGGGTGATATCCACCGCCACCCCCCAGCTATGCTCGCTGACGGTGCCGATGTACTTGCCCTCGTAGATACCCCGCTTGCTGATGTTCGGGTAGAATCGCGCCTTCATGCGGTCATCGTCCGTCTTGCTCCAGCCGTAGAAATCCTGCATGGCGAGGGCCGGGCGGTAGGCATCATAAATGCGCAGACCATAGCCGTCCTTGGCGAGAGCCGCCGCCGCACGGGCCACGCACTCCGCCGCATCCCGTCGCAGCACGGCGCGGTGCCCCGTGTAGCCCCATATCGGGCGCCCGACAAAGTTGTCGCTGCCCGCGTACTTCAAATCCGTCTGTACCATCGGTGCTACGGTGTCAACAAAGCAAAAATCCTTCGGCAGCTGCTGCGGCAGGATAGGCTCGGGCAGGGTGTTGCACTGCACAAGTAGCGCGGCGCAGAGGGCAGAGAGCAGGGCGGATGTCAGCGGTTTCACGGCGCTACTCTACCACACGCCTCCGGTGTTCGCAAGGAAAACGCTGCTTGTGCGAGGGGCATTTCAGCAACTTTTCCTAAGTAATATCGCTTCGAAAACTGCCGTTTCGGTGCATTTTTTGCTCTCCGCTTTCGAATTGACCGATTTTTTTTGTGGGTCTGAAAGGCTTGAAAAATCGGCCTTTGTGCGTGAATTTTTCCTAAAAATTGATTTTTCTTTCAAATTTAGCTTGACGGTTTGTCTCCTCATCTGTATACTCAGCGGCACCCCGCAACGGGGAGGCTCGAATGAGTGATTGTGAGTGAAACATCTTGCGGTTGCTTCTGCCGAGCGAGGCAATTTTCCAAGGTTCGACTTTCCGAGGTGCTGAGCGATGCCGAGAGGCGACGCAGCGGTTACAACCTACCGCGAGGAGCACCGGAGAGGATAAAGAGAGGGAAAGAAAAGGTCGTGACGCGTGCCGTGGCCCACGCCGAGATGCTTCTTCAGGGAAGCGGAGCGGGGTAACACGGTACTGTCAGAATAGTAATTCTGATGGTCCAGCAATTTCTTAAATAATCTATTATGGAGAGTTTGATTCTGGC
>CALBJX010000041.1 GCA_937893015.1 uncultured Verrucomicrobiales bacterium
GTCACGCTCACCACCGTGTTGTTGAAGGTGGAGGAGATGTGCACGATACCCGTGGTGACGTTCTTGCTGCCCTTGGCCTTGAGAATCTTGACCTTGTCGTCGTCATCGGCGAGACCGAGCTCGGCGAAGATGTCGCGGCGGCCCTCGGGCTTCTTCTGCTCGGCGGGAGCGGGAGCCTCGGTAGCGGGCGTCTCAGCGACGGGAGCGACCGTTTCTTTCACTTCTTCCTGGATGGTTTCTTCAGCCATTTTCAGTTATGTGTGTTAAAAGGTTCGGGAACTTAGGACTTCTTGGCGCCGACGGTCTTCTTGCGGCCCTTGCGGGTGCGGGCATTCGTGCGGGTGCGCTGACCGCGAACGGGCAGACCCTTGCGATGGCGGATGCCGCGAAGGCAGTTGATGCTGGTCAGACGCTTGAGCGCCATCTGCTTCTCACGGCGAAGGTCACCTTCGATGATGATGCCGTTGCTGGTGATAGCCTGAACAATCTTGGTGAGCTGCGCGTCAGAGAGCGTGCCGGTGCGAAGGTCGGGGGAGATACCGGCCTGCTCCAGCACCTTCTTGGACGTCGAGAGACCGATGCCATAGAGATAGCAAAGGGAAGCCTCGATGCGCTTCTCGTTGGGGATTTCGATACCGAAAAGACGAGCCATAATGGTGTGTTTTCTTAAGGATTAAATACATTGGCACCCCGCTGCATGAGCGCGGCGACGCGCCGATTCTACACCACTTTTATCTTTTGGCAAGCAAAATCATGCACATTTTTACTTCTTTGGGTAAATTTGGGAAATCGGTTTGAGAATTGATGATTTTTGATTGGGGATGTGCTGAATTCGGCTCGCAAGCGAACCCAAAAAATGGTCTGACACACGCGTCAGACCATTTTGTACACCTCGCGGCGTCCGCCGCGCGTTCTTCGCAATTTGTAATTTGTCATTCTTAGAGTTGCGGCATCGGCCGCAAGGCGGGGGCCTCGCTCTCGCGCTCGGGGAAGGTGCCCGCGGGCGGGGCGAAAGCAGGAAGAGCAACAGGCTTAAAATTCGCCGCAGAGGGGATTTTTTTCATATCGATGTGCACGGAATCCTTGGTGAGCACCTGCGCCTTGGGGTCGGTCTTCGTCCAGAGCAGTGCAAGGAACCAGTTGGATTTCGTCGGCACGGTGGCAGAGCCGAGCTCATAGCCGTCTTTATGCGCAACGATGCCGAGGGTTTTCGTCTGCTCCACTTCCACCGTCAGCGGGCTCTTGCCCACATACTTGCCGTTGATGGAGACATCCGCGCCCTCAGGCGCCGTGCGAATGGTGAAATTCTTCGTACCCGCGCAGGAAGCGAGCAACACACAGCAAGCCAACAGAGGCAGAACATGTTTCATCATGCCCCTATCCTAGCCTAACGCACGCGCGTGCGCAAGACAATTTCCCGCAGCTGACGCAGACCGCACCACCCGTTTCCGTCCGTTAATCTATCTTCTCGCCTATCCCCCGTGCGCAGGGCATCATATCCCTATGAAAACCACCTGCACCCTCCTGATATCGGTCTTCGCGCTCGCAGCCTGCCACCACGACAATCACGACACACCCCGCCGCTACACCTCCGACCGCGATTACCGCCGCACAAACGACACCGAGCGCCGCAACACCCGCTCGCCCTACCGCACGCAGCGGCGAGAGGAGCAGCGCCGCACCGACGACATGAACTCCCTGCCCTACCTGCCGCCCTTCACCATGCGCCGGGACTGCCCCACGGAGCCGCA
The DNA here is from genome assembly GCA_937893015.1 of uncultured Verrucomicrobiales bacterium. Lineage (GTDB taxonomy): Bacteria > Verrucomicrobiota > Verrucomicrobiia > Verrucomicrobiales > Akkermansiaceae > Akkermansia. The sequence goes on from CALBJX010000041.1 coordinate 1,752, forward strand.
AATGCTCGGCTACGCAAGCCGATGAAGGAAGACAAATGAGGATTTACAAATCCCCCTTTGTTGGCCCGCCGCGCATCGCTCAGGGGCGCACGACCGTGGGCAGCAGCTCGCGTTCCTCCTCGTTGATGAGCACCTTCACGGGCGCGGGATTCGGCGTGGTGGTGAGCAGCTGATAATCCGCCACCTGCCCGTCCTGCCATGTCATGTTGACGATGATGTTGCCGCGGGCGCGGATGCCGGAGACACGACCATTCTTCCACGCAGCGGGCAGCGCGGGCAGCAGCTCGATGACACCCTCATGGGACTGCACGAGCATCTCACTCATGCCGCCCGTGATGCCGTACACGCCGTCCATCTGCATGGGCGGGTGGTTGCCGAAGAGGTTGTCCAGCACATTGTAGCGGATGTAGCCCTGCACCATCTCGTGCGCCTTCTCGGGCTGCCCGAAACGCGCCCAGAGTGCCGTGCGCCAGGGCCATGTCCAGCTGCGGCGGTTGTCGCCGCTCATGCCGCGCAGTTCCAGGCTCTTCATGGCCGCTGCGGCCAGCTCGGGCGTCTTGTGGCGGGAAATCGTGCTGCCGGGGAACACACCGATGAGGTGCGAGGTGTGGCGGTGGCCGCTCACCAGGTTCGGGCGGTCCACGACCCACTCCTGCAAGTAGCCGCCGTCCGCAATGCGGTTCGTCACCAAGCGGTCGCGCAGGGAGAGGAGTTTCTTGGCCCACGCTTCATCCGTGTCGAGGATACGGGCGGCCTTCGCCGTGTTGTCAAAGAGCTCCCAGATGAGCTGCTGGTCGTGCATGCAGCCGTCCTCCACGGGTCCCTGCTCGTGCGACCAGCCGTCCGGCGACACCAGCGAGCCCGCCTTGATGCGTTTCAGCTCGGGATACTGCGCGGCGGTGAGCGGCGTCTTGCCGTTGTCCGTCATCAGCCCCTTGCCCTCGGCACCCACCTCCTTGAGGTGTTTCTCCCAGAACTGCGCGATGCTCTTGAGCAGCGGGTAGCCCGTCTTTTTCAAATAGACCTTATCCTGCGTGAACTGGTAGTGGTCCCACACATGCAGCGCATACCACGCATTGACGGGCGGGTTCCACTTCACCCAACCGCCGCCGCCCCAGGGATTTTGCGAGATGCGGGTCGTCCAGCCGGGCGTGTCTGCGCCGAACTGCTTTTGGGTCATCTGATGCAGCGGCTCCTCCATCGCCTTCATGAAGTTGATGAACGAGAGATGGCACTCCGGCAGATTGCCGACCTCCGCCCCCCAGTAGCACATCTGGAGATTGATGTTGTTGTGGTAGTCGCTGCCCCACGCGGCGTGCACCTTGTCGTTCCAGATGCCCTGCAGGTTGAGCGGCAGACTGCCCGGGCGCGTGCCGGCGATGAGCACATAGCGCCCATACTGATACACCAGCGCCTCCAGCTCGGGGTCATTCTGCACCTCGCGGTACTTGGCGAGTCGCTCGTCCGTCGGCAGTGCAGCGGTCTCCGCGGGGCTCTTGCCGAGGTCGATGCTCAGGCGGTTGAACATCGCCTTGTGCGCCGCAATGTGGGCCTTGCGCACCGCCGAAAGCTTTTTATCCTTCAGTGCTTTCAGCACCTTGGCATTGTGCTTGGCGGGGTCGCCGCCCTTCCAGTCCGCCTTGAAATCCTCCTTGTAATCCGTGGCCATGGTGATGTACACCGCCACGCTGTCCGCCCCCTTCACCTGAATGTAGGGCACCCCCTTGGCATCGAACACGGGGCGCACACCCGCGCCCTTGCCTTCATAGGAGACGGAAACGCGGTGATTGCCGCCCACGACGCTCTGCTTGCCGCCCTTGGCCTTCACCTGCATGCGGGCTTCAAACTTCTCGCCGTTTGCCAGCGTACCGCTCATGATGATGGTGTCCTTCCCTTCCACGGAGAACTCCGTATCGTGGCAGGGCGTGAGACCTAGCTTCACCGCCAGAGCACCGGGCTTGTCCGCCTTCGCCGTGTAGACCATCACGTTGTCGGGCTCGCTCACAAAAGCCTCGCGGGAGTGGCGCACATCGCCGCTGATAAACTGCACGCGGGCGATGCCGTCCTCCAAGTTCAGGGAGCGGGAATACTCCTCCGTCGGGGCGCCCAAATCGAACTCCGCCCAGAAATTGCCGAAGGGCTGATAGCAGCCGAAGCCGTCTTTCCCCGTCTTGGGACCATAGGCATAGCCCGCGCCGTTGTTGCCGAGGTTGGGGCCACCCGTCCAAAGCGACACCTCGTTCAGGTTGATGCGCTCGCGGCGGTCGCCGCCGAACACAGTGCCGCCCATGCGCCCGTTGCCGATGGGCAGGGTTTGGGACTCCCACGGGTCATCAAGCTTGTTGGCGAGCGCATCATTCGCGCAGAACGCCTCACTGATTTCCGTCAGATCCCGCCCGTCACCGCCCAGATTGTGCGCGGGCGTCTTCCCCGCTGCCCAAGGCACGGGCGCCTCATTCACACGCGCCGGCAAACGATACCAGAGCATATTCCGCGTGCTCGGCTCCCCGCCGTTGACAGTCGGCAAGAGCATCATTCCCATGGCGAAACAGATAGCAAAGCGCTTCATGACGGCGCAGGGTAGCATATATTCCGCCGGATGACAAATCAAAAAGTCACATGTGGCAACTTCGGCACGAACGCACGGCTCATCAACAAAGCCTCTTCCTGCGCGGTGAGCCGCCAAACTGAGCACTTCCGACTTTTCAGATTTGCGTGAAACGCAAATCCGTGCTATCATCTCCCCATGCCGAAAATCGCCCTCATCCAGCAACCTGCCGTTGCCGACCCTGCCGAGAACAAGCGTCTGCAGATGCAGTCCATCCGAGAAGCCGCCGCGGGCGGCGCCAACATCGTCTGCACGCAGGAGATGTGTACCACGCTCTACTTCTGCCGCACGCAGGACTGCGAGCTCTTCAACACCGCCGACCCCATCCCCGGCGCCTGGACGGATGAGCTCTGCGAGCTCGCCCGCGAGCTGGGCATCGTCATCGTCGCCGCGGGCTTTGAGAAACGCGCCACGGGGCTGTACCACAACACCGCGTGGGTCATCGATGCGGATGGAACCTTCCTCGGCGTGTACCGCAAGATGCACATCCCGCAGGACCCCGGCTTCGAGGAAAAATTCTACTTCACCCCCGGCGACCTCGGCTACAAGTGCTTCGAGACGCGCTTCGGCAAAATCGGCGTGCTCATCTGCTGGGACCAGTGGTACCCGGAGGCCGCCCGCCTCACCGCCATGGAGGGCGCGGAAATC
>CALBJX010000042.1 GCA_937893015.1 uncultured Verrucomicrobiales bacterium
TTTGACTTCGTACATCGTACATCGTAAATCGTACATCCCTACAAATCGCTCATTTTCGTTTTTCCTCAATCGCAGACGCGCCCGATGCTTGACATCGCATGCTGAGAGGTGCACAATACCCGCGAAACGGCAAAAAACGCCGCATGCTGAAGGTATGAACAAGTTTTTGATGTACACCGCCCTGCCTGCCTCGGCCCTGCTCTTCACGTCCTGTTTCGATGAGGAGAAGCCGACCTCCCCCGACGCACAGGGCCCCGCAGCCACGCAGCCGCAGGAGACCGAGACACCTACAGCCCCCACCTGCCCCACGGAGGAGGAGCTGGCGGCCATGCTCGGAGAGCAGCTGCCCGAGGAAACCCTGGCCGAGCGCGGCGAGTTTACCTGCGAGCCCCCGCAGACCGCGGAGGATGGTTCGCTGCACCTTGTGCTGCACCAAAGCTACACCCTGAAGGAAAATCTTTTTACCAAGCAGACGGCGCCAGAGGCTTTTAATGAGCTGCGCAAGGGTGTGAACGATGCTCTCAACGCCGCCGTCAAGCCCGATTCCGTGTACCTGCTACAGGTGGGAGGCACCACAGAGATGCTGACGGATGCCGACCGCGCTGCCAAACCTCTGCCCGAAGAGCTGCAAACCAAGGCAAACGAGCTGCGCAACCTTGCGGAAGGTTCCGCGTGGGTGCAGACCAAGCCCGCAGGCGAGGCGATGGAGGTCATTGTGCGCGCCACGGCCCGCTACGAGGAAGAAGCGTGGCACTACGCCGACGTGGAAGTTGAGGATGCCGGCCTCCGTGCGTTGGACTCCCTGAAACCCGAATCTGCCGTCACGGCAGACGGCGGGTTCATCCTGACCCCCGAATCCGAGCAGGCACGCAAGGCTGAGATTGCCGCCAAGATTGACGAGTTTAACGCCGCTGCCGAACCCTACATCAACAGCCGCGAGGACGCCGCCCGCGAGCGTCTGACGCAGGAGGAAGCCGCAGCCGAAGAAGCCGCCCGCAAGACAGCCGAAGAACAGGCTGCCGCCGAGGCTCTCCGCAAGCAGTGGACGGATGCCTGTGCCGCCGCTATTGCCAACGGAAAGGATTTCTCGGGCGAGTGGACACGCGCCAACCGCTTCGGCGAGCTGACCCTGCATATTGAGACCGCCAAGGCCTTTGACAACTCTATTCAGTTCATCGGTTCGCTCTACGACACAAAGCTGCCCGAGGCCAGCCTCGACATCGCCGGGCGCTGCGACCTGACAGAAAATGCCGACGGCGCCCATGTGGATATCACCATCTACGACGGCCGCTACGATCCCGACCAGCCCACTGCCGAGGTGTACGACGCCCACGATGGTCTGCTCTCCCTCTCCCTCACGAAGGACGGCAAGCTCACAGGCATCATGAGCTGCGCCGCATGGGGCGAAAACTCCGAGAAGGAGTTCAAGGTCTCTCTCTCCCCCAAAGCAATGGTGAAAAAGGAGGAGAAGAAGCGCCGCAAATGAGAATGACAAATTGAACAATTTGCGCGGCTGACGCCGCAAAGTAAGTAGACCGGTCTGAGCAATGCTCAGACCGGTTTTTCATCTCGGCTGTGCACCCGCTGCATTTTGTCGCGGGTTTTGCTTGAAAAAAAACGCTTTTCGGTGTATAAGCCGCGCATGCAAAAAACTGTCCGCACCCGTTTCGCCCCGTCTCCGACGGGTTATCTGCACATCGGCGGCGCCCGCACCGCGTTGTTCAACTACCTCTTCGCCCGCAAGATGGGCGGCACCTTTGTGCTGCGCATCGAGGACACGGACCAGGAACGCCATGTGGAAGACGCCATGAAGGCCATCTTCACGGGGATGAGCTGGCTGGGGCTGGATTGGGATGAGGGCGAAGGCAAGGGCGGCCCCTACGAGCCCTACTTCCAGAGCCGACGCAAGGACATCTATGACCGCTATTTCCAAAAGCTGGTGGACATGGGCCGCGTGTACGAATGCCCCGCCCCCAACAAGCGCGATA
>CALBJX010000043.1 GCA_937893015.1 uncultured Verrucomicrobiales bacterium
CTGCCGCCCCGCCGACCTCATCAAGCCCGGCATGCAGGACCTGCGCGACAAGCTCGCCGCCAAGGGGCTGCCCGTCACGGATGAGAACTGCGTCATCTACGCCATGTTCCCCCAGCAGCTGGAAGACTACTACGCCGGCAAGAAGCCCGAGCCGCCGACCGCCAAGAAGGAAGAGAACTTCGGCGCTCCCGTTTCTCTCTCCACCGTCGGTATCTCCGCCGCCATCTCCGGCCGCGACATGAAGCTCAACATCATGGGCCGCGAGTACGACGTGCACATCGAGGAAAAGTAACATCTTTTCCCGCAACAAGTTTCAACGGCCTGACGTGAAAACGTCAGGCCGTTTTTTATACGCAGAGGTGTTCAGCTCATCACCACGCGGCGGAAGAAGTCATTGAGCGGAGCTTCATCGGGCTCGGGGAAGGTACGCCAATCGGGGATGAGGGCGTGCAGCGCGGCGATTTCGCGCTCGATGTAGGCGAGGGCGTGTGGGCGCGGGGCTCCGCAAGCTTTCTCCGTGCTGCCGTTGCGGAGGGCGAGCAGGGTGTCGACCTCCTCCTCCATGTCGGCGGGGAGCAGGGCACGGCGCAGGGTGTCGAAGGGAACGGGCGCGGGGCGGCGCTCCTGCATCACCCAGCGGGCGGCGAGCAGGGGGCGGATGGCATAGAAATACTCTTTGTAGGGCGGCTCGGGCATAGAGAGGTAACGCTTGAAGGTGCCCTCCGCCATGCCCAGATAGCGCCCCGCCAGCCGCTCAGGGTGCATGACGCTGCGGATGACGGCGCGGAACTCCTCCTCCCAAGGGCTTGCCATGTAGCGGATGGGGGAGTCGCACCACTCGAAGATGGTGAGGTGGGAGCGCTGCGCCATGCCGAGGGCTTTTCTCATATCCCAGCCGTTGATGTCGTAGACCTCGTTGAGCTCCCACTCGATGGTGTCGCGCGGCGGGCGGATGGTGAGGTAGCGCCCCGCGGGGTGGTAGTACACGCAGCGCACGTCGTAGTCGCTGTCCTGCGAGGCGTAACCCCAGGCGCGGCTGCCGGATTCCACCGCCAGCAAGAGACGGCAGTCGTGGTGCTCGCAGAGCTCATCAAGCTTGGCGAGGATGGCGGCGCGGATATCAGGCGCGGCGTTCATGGTGCAGGCGGATGCGGAGCTCGGCGAGCTCTCGGAGCAGTTTTTCTGTGTGTGGGGGTTCATCGGGTAGGTCGGATTGTTCGAAAAGGTCTTTTAAGTCGCGGATTTCCTGCTCGGCTTGGGCGCAGAGCTCGGAGTAGGGGAGAACGCCCGCGCGGATGTCGCGCAGGAAGGCGTTGTCCCACGTGCGGCGCACATGGATGCGCCCCTCTGTGGCGATTTCTCTCGCGGTATGCAGCAGGCGGAAGACGTGTGCCATGTGTTTGACATCGTAGTTGCCCTCGTCTTCGGGCAGGGTTGCGGCGGTGTTCAGGCGAGCGGCGTTGCGATTCTCCTGCCACTCGCGGTATTGTTTCACGGAGCGGCGGTGGGCGCGGAATTCTTCTGTGTCCACGCTCAGGTAGGCGAGAAAGGGGGCATCCTGCGGCAGCGCAGGGGTGATGACATTCATGCCGTCCTTGCCGAAGAGCCCGTGCGCACTCGGGTGGAGGTACAGGGCCCACAGGTTCACCGTGCCCGTGGGGGCGGCGGCTAACTCCGTGAGCGCGAGCCCGCGCCCCGTCGCCCACGCGAGGAGCGGCGTGCTCCGCCCGCCTTCTAACACGGCGGCGAAGTCCGCGAGTGCGCGAGGGGCGGGTTCGTGCTGCACGGCCTTGTCATGCACGATGCGGATACGTTTCAGCTGGGAGAGGGCATTCTGTGTGTAGGTGCCGTAGCAGCGTTGGGAGAGCAGGGAACGCCCCGCAAAGAACTCCCGCAACCACGGCTCGCAGAAAAGCTCCTGCTCCTGCCCCATGCAGGCCCACAGCTCCAGCGCCCCGCTGTTGTTGAGCATCAGTTGGCGGCAGAACTCCCCCAGCTCTGTGTACTGGATGTCGTGCTTCTCATCCTGTACGGTGGTGGGGGCTGCACCCGTGAGCACATCGGGCAGGGGTGCGAGATACACGCCTTTGATATCCTCATCGCTCGCGGGCGTTTCCAAGCCGTATGCCTTGCTGCCGCCGATGCAGCGCAGGCAGATGAAGGGTGCAATGCTGTCGAGAGTATACATCATAGGGATGCCGTCTTCATACCACGGAAGCCCGCGGGAGTCAAGCGTTTCCGCTGAGACTTCGTACGAGAGGTCGTTCGGCGGTAGAGATGTTAGGTGTCATTCACCCAATAAAACTGTTGTTTTGTCTTGTCTTGTGTCAGGATGAGCATAACAGATAGAATGCTGTGTTTCCCTGTTTTCCCTTTTAACGTATAGAGAATTATGTTGGATGGAGTCGAATACAATGTAGAGTTAAAAATCGGCCGTGATATCCCTGATGTCAAGGATGTCAAATCGATTATCAGTCGCCAATTGCTGTGCGAAATGGTCGCCCGCATCGAGGATGATATTTATCGGTGGAAGGGGCGTGATACATCCGTTAAATGCGGCGTTTGCGGGCGCGTGGAAGTTGGTATGCCGCAGGTCGTGAATCATAATTATCTCATTACGGGTGTGCGCGGCAGCGGCAAGACAACGTTTCTCAACTACGTCATCTCGACACTCGTTGGCGAGCTGGACCCCTTTGTTTCGTCCGGGTACAAGGAGAACGGCAAGCTGCAGAGCCGCTATACGGCCATGCACTACATTGAGACGGAAAGAAAGAATGTGATATGCAAGCTCTTGTGTCGCTTTGATCCTTCTTCTCACGAGGTGCGCCATGGGTATTTCCTGCTGTCTGTTGTCGCTGCCATTCAGTCCAAGTTGGCGGATGTCTACTCTTCGGCCAAGAACAACGGAGTCGCTTTTCAGGAGCATTGGAATCGTTGCAAGTCCTTTCTGAATTGTCTGGATGTCGGAATCGCCCGCTTGTCCAAAGGTCGTCTCGCGCTGTCAGATATGACGGAGGAACAGGTGAAACAGTTGCGCACCGAAAATGCGGAATTGGAGGAACAGATTCGCAGTAATTTCGCCAATGTTGTGGAGCTGTTGTGTCAACTTTGTTGTGTGGATGCCTTCATTATTTCCATCGATGATGCCGATACTCGTTCCGCTCAATGTGCGGATGTGATTGAGGATCTGCGTCTCTATGTGACACACCCCCGTCTCATTGTACTGCTCGCAGGGGATCGGGATTTGTACATGGAGCGTATCCGCGAAATCCATTTCAAGGAATACGACAAGGATTATCACGCGGCAGATGAAAAGGGTAAAGAAGCGCGCATGAATTATGTGATGTCTCATGCCAATCAGTATTTTATTAAACAGTTCCCCGTGGAGAATCACTACGAATTGAGGGACCTTAATTATCTTGTGCAAAAACGTGATCCTATCGTGTGCCGTTTGATTGCCAACGGCGGTAAAGGGTCGACATCCGGGTACGACGGGCGGCTTCATGAAGCTGTCAGAAAAATTTTCAGTATCATCATCAATCGCGAGGATAGGGATATTGAGGAATTTGTTTCTTTGTTTATGAGTCTGCCGATGAGAAGCATCATCCAGATTCTTAAAGGGTGGAGCTTGATGGAGGTGTGGAAAAAACTTCATGAGGTTGAAAGGAATTTGGACAATGACTTATTAAATTTCGATATCCGCAAGCAATTGTCTTCGCAGAGACGGCAGTTGCGAAATGCTGTGAAATATTCGCTGAGCCGAATTTTGTTGAGTGAAATTCGATATGGAGATTACAGTTTTGATAAACTGGATGTGGATAATCCTCGCACATATTATTCATTGCTGTTACGTCATTGTCAGAATATGAACGATACGGAACACGGGTATTTCCTTTCCGGCGATATCGGAGATAAGCAGGAGGAAAAGTATATGTCTCTTATGCTGGCCATCGCTTCTGGCAACATGCTACAGGGATTCAGTGGCTTTCTTTCCTATCTGTTGTATGGACCTGCTTCCGTATCCTTGTATGCAAAGGCTTCAGAACAGGTCGCCTCTCAGAAAAAAGATGATGTGGATTTCCTTCGCTCTGAGTTTAATCAGTATATTCATGTGCGCAGTTGGGATAGCCCGACGCGTTGGGCCAGAAATGCCAACATGATTTGGTGTCATGATCCGGAATTCGGTGGTGTTCATACCGGGATTCTTCGTTTGCGCCATAAAAAGATGGTGGAGGTATTGAATAACACGGTTATGGTTAATACTCTTCTTGATAATAATGAAGATTCATCGTATCGTGCGCTGGCTATGTTAGCTTCGATGAGTATCTCCTCGGATCGGGATAATAGCTATTTTATCTCTCTCTTTAATTTCTTGGGCTTTATTTTGAAATGCGTGCAGGTGTGTGAATCAGCAATAGAGAAAGTTCGTGAGAACTCAGATAATAAGCGTGAAATTATTGAAGACGCGGTTAAGAAATTACTGGTCGATTTGTATCCGATAAAATCCAGCCGCAATCCTTCGTGGCTTATTAAGGAAGGTCAGACGCAGAGCTTCAATACAGCGCGTGTTCGTCTATCTAATCAGAAAAGGATGCTTGCTCAGGGGCAGATGCTAACTGAAGATGAGCTGGAGGAAATGGATGCTTTGAAGTGTTTGAAGCAAAACAGCAAGGATGTTCCGGCAATGGCTGCTCAAATTGCAACGTGGTTTATCGGTGAGGTGAGCCATGAAACCGGTAGGAATAATTTGTCCGTGCACTCCGTAGGTGATTTGTGGGCAGATATGTATTACGGGATTAAGCGCATTTGCCATAACACAAATTACAGCACCAGGCCAATAAGCGAACGTGCTTTTGGTGCATATCGTAAGCATATTGAGACATTTTATAAAGCTATTCGCTTCTTTTTTGTACATGTATGCGGTGCAAAAGCGCAACCGGGAGACATACATTCAACGCTCATGGAACATTATTTAGCCTGTATTAAAACTTTCCCCCTCACGGAGCATTTTATGGATGCTTGTAAGATTTATAAAGAAGAGGAGAGCGTAGATAATGTTGCTCATAAAGTCGAGCAGACTCCTGTCACCAGACGTAGGCGTCGCGCATCTACTGAACCACAACCGGATCTCCCATTTTCGGGGGATAGTGATGCCTCTCAAAATGCGGAACAATGATGAAGCGTTAATGTTATATGGCTGAAGTATCTACCATCCCGGCGTATGTGCTCGCCAATGAGAACCTGCTGATGTGGCTGCTGAAAAACAAGCCTGTCAGCAGGTTGCAGGAAGGCGGACGAGATTATTTGCGGGAGTTTGTCTACGTGGATTTTCATCGTTGGAATGACACGCAGCCGGATCATGTCTTTCGGCACCGCTGGGAGTGCTTCTGCCACGAGTACATTGAACAAAAAAAGAAAACGGAGCTGACGTCCCGCCTTTTTCGGGATTATAGCGATATCCTGATGGAGAAGGCCTGTGCCGCGAAAGAACTTCCGGAGGAGGAAGAGGAGGAGGAACGAGCCCAAGAAAAGCCGGCGGAGTGCAGCTTGGTGCTGGCCTGCATGGAATGCCTGAAGGATGAGTATATCGAGGTGTCACACAATGAGCTCCATGTGCGCATGTCTCACTTCGGCTGGTGGCAGAACATGATCAGCCGCATGAGTGCGCTTCCCGTAGTGGCACATGCCCGTTGGCGTTTCCGCGAAAATGTCTATGGCTCGCGGGTGTGCTCAAAAGAGCAGGATGTGTTGTTCCGTTCTGATAATTATATCGTCAGCTTTGCTGCGGAGGGGGGCATTGGGGAGAAAAGAAAAGACTTTTCCTCGATGTCTACCATGCTTTATCCATATGATGCCGGGGTGGAGAATCATATTGCGCTCCATGGGGTGAATGATTCGCATCTCCATGTCAATCTGGTTGCGGGACCGGAGATTTGTTGGTTGCACGCCTTGCTCTATACCGATGAGGAGTGGCGGAGCATTGCGGATTCCTTCGGCAAAATGGAGGATGTGGTGGAGCTTTTTCGTGAAATTCACACAGATTTAACACCGCAGATGATGATGGAGCATGCCACGATAGCGAAGCGACTGCGTTATCTGTTGAAAGCCTATGCGTGGGATGAGGTGGTGGAAAAACCGGGCGCAAATTCAGCCTCTCTCGAGAAGAACGGATCAATCCCGGAATATGTTTCCGTCTTACAGTGTTTGGCCATGCTGAGCAATACGGCACCTGAAGAGTGGACGGAACGGGATGTTCGTGCAGCTTTGGGGCGCCCGGAATGTATGGTTGCGGAGCCCATGATGCTGGTGCCGGATGTGGCAGGGGAGGCTGCGTGGTTGGCGCGCGTGCTGCGGAAACAGGCAGATAATCCGGATCGCTTAGTGGAAAGAATCCTGCACTTGTATCTCCTCCTGACAAACGAGTTCGTCACATTCTCCGTCCAGCGTGATAATTTTAAAGGGTTCAAACAATTCCAAAAATATACCTATGTAGAGAAGTCCATTGTCGGACGAGAATTCTATTACGAACAGGTCTTTTACAGCTTGCATGGCCCTTCTCGCGATAGCATGACGAATTATGCCGAATTGCGTATTGCCCCCAAGGACACGGAGAAAGGCAACATGGAGAGAATCGGAGCCTTGCTGAATGGTTATCTGCGTTATGTGCGGACAAAGAATCGTGAGAGCTCATGCCCCGGGCCCATTGTCAACGCCCGTGCGGCATCGGATGATTTTATCGCATCGGCGGCTGGTCAGAGCGGGCGTTTCCCTGTGGTACATACGGATTGGTTCCGCCAATTGTTGGATGATTTGCACACCGAGCTGCAGCGCAGCGAGTCTGTCTGTCGTCTCGTGCGCCCGGTGATAGTGCTGCATCTCATCAAATTCCCGTGGGAGCGAAAGCAAGCCGTAACCTATACCTGTGAGAAAGATCGCGATAAGGCTGAGAAAAATCAAACTATGCGTTATGGGTATGTGCGCGCATCCAATTGCCGCAAGCTGGACGCTCTCAAAGAACTCTTTACCCACTACGCCGATGTGAGACAATGGGTGTGCGGTATCGATGCCGCCGCTTATGAGTTGGATACTCCGCCGGATGTTTTTTCCGTTGCTTATCGCCGCGCACGGCTGGAACTTGGTATTCCCCACGCAACGTACCATACGGGTGAGGATTTTTACCACCTTGTTTCCGGTATCCGCACAGTGTGGGAAACCGTGGATTTATTGGAGTTTCAACGCGGTGACCGCATCGGCCATGCAACGGCACTTGGGGTAGACCCGAGTATCTGGATGCACACGATGCCCGGGCGCGTGGCCCCTACATGCGGTGACTGGTTGCAGGATTTGGTTTTTGCGTGGAATTTGTTGCGCATCAGCAACACCCGCGGGGAATTGCAGCAGCGCCTGGAATATGATATCCGAGATTTAGCCTACAAGATATTCCGCTTGCCGCTTCTGCCTCCTTATATCCTCGGTCGCGTCTTTGCCTTGCGAAATCTGGATGTTCCCCTGCTGAAGCAGATTTTTGAAGAAACAAAGGATTATCTGGGAAAAATTGACGAGGCTAACGATATAAAAGATGTCATCAAATTCTTGAATAAGTTGCCGCAGAAAAAGGAGGCCTATTTTCTGCGCAAAGAGAGGGAATTCGGCGCGATGTATCCTTATCATAAGCGGCTCGGATTGGAGGACTTTGATAGAGAACAGGAAAAAATCTTCTTTGCCATCAGGAATGAGACGGAAGCCATCATGCGCTTGGCATACAATTGGCAGCTGGATAAAGAAACATGGGAGCGCAGTGAAGAGCGTTTGGAGGTGCCGACGGACTACTTTACGGCGGAGGAACTCGTTTTGCTGCAGCAGCTGGCCATGCGTTACCTCTCGGAGCGCGGTATCGTTATTGAAACCCTGCCGACAAGTAACCTGCGCATCAGCCAGTACAAGGAGATGGGGCAGCACCACTCCCTGCGCTGGCTCGGGGTAGGAATCTATGAGGGGGATAATCCGCCGCCCATCGTGTTGGGAACGGATGACCCCGGCGTCTTTGCAACGGATATCAAAGCAGAGTTCTACCACCTTTTTGCCTCGCTCTGCAAGCGCGGGCTCAATGCTCAGGATGCATTGGAAAAACTCGTGCGCATGGATCAATGCGGCAACCGCTACGCCTTCCGCCGTCTCGCCGGCAATAGTATCGCGTGAGATATCCTTGCTGTTGCGGCGTTGCTGTGTTAAGCTGTGGCTATGGCACAGCCCGCTCGTTTTCATTTGCTTTCCGCTTCCGTTCAGCTTTCCCTGCGTGTCACGGAGCAGGGGAAACTGATGCTGAGCTACTTCGGCGTGCGCCTGGCGGAGGCGGATGAGGCCCTTGTGGCTCCCGCCTGCGAATGGCCGCTGGCGTCTACGGATTTCGACTCGCGCGGGTTGTGGGGTAATTACAGCGGGGAGTTTGCCTACCATTTCATCCTGCCCGATGGGACACTCGGCTGGGACCCGCGGGTGGTGTGCGCCGAACAGGCGGGGGCAGGGGAGTTTTCTGCGGTGCTGGCAGACCCGCGCTATTCCGATTTGGTGCTCACCCTGCGCCTGAGCTTGAGCGCGGAGGGCGTGCTGACGCTCTCCCCCACGCTGTACAACGGCACGGCGGGGGAGGTGACGATTCTGCGTGCGCTCTCCGCCGCCCTCCCTCTGCGGGCGGAGCAGGGGTATTACCTGACAAGTTTTCGCGGCGGCTGGTCGGGGGAGAACCTTTTTATGGAGGAAGCCCCCGTCGCCCGCGGTTGTATGGTCTCCTGCGGCAGCACTACGGGCGTGAAATGCGCACAGGAGGGCACGCCCGCTTTCGTGCTGGGGCTTGGTGCCCCCGCGCAGGAGGAGCAGGGGAACGTGCTGCTCGGTGCGCTCGCGTGGAGCGGCAATTACACGCTCTCCTTCAAACACAGCACCTACGGACAGCTCTTCTGCGGCATGGGACACGATTTTTCGCATGCGCCGCACCGCTTGGGAGCAGGGGAATCGCTCGTGCTGCCCGATGCCTTGCTGGTGTTCTCCGACCGCGGCAAGGGGGAGGCCTCCCGCCGTCTGCACCGCCACCTGCGGGAGCATGTCATCCCGCGCGGGCAGGAGACGCGCCGCATCCTGCTCAACAGCTGGGAGGGCGTGCATTTCGATGTGGATGAAGCGACGCTGCACGCCATGATGCAGCAAAGCGCAGACTTGGGCGCGGAGCTCTTTGTGCTGGATGACGGCTGGTTCGGCAAGCGCAAGGACGACACCTCCTCCCTCGGCGACTGGACCCCCGATGCCGACAAGCTGCCGCACGGACTCGCCGAGCTCACGGAGCACGCGCAGCGCGTGGGGATTGACTTCGGCCTGTGGATGGAGCCCGAGATGATTTCTCCTGTGAGCGAGCTGTACGCCGCACACCCCGAGCTCGCCCAAACCCTGCCCGGCATCACCCCGCGCGAGGAACGGCACCAGCTCGTGCTCGACCTCGCCAACCCCGCCGCCGACCCGGCGGGGCGTGTGGCGGCCGTGCTCGATACGGCACCCGGCATTTCTTATGTGAAATGGGATTGCAACCGTAAGATGAGCGACACGGGCTCCGCCTACCTCCCCGCCGACCGCCAAGGCAATCTGTTCTTCGACTCCGTGCGCCGTTACTACGACGGCCTTGCCCGCCTTCGCACGGCGCACCCCGCCGTCACGCTGCAATGTTGTTCTGCGGGCGGTGGGCGATTGGACCTCGGGGCCGCCGCCTACCACGAGGAATTCTGGCTCTCCGACAACACGGATGCGCATGACCGCCTCCGCATGCAATGGGCGGCGAGCCATTTCTTCCCCGCCAACGCCCTCGGTTGCCACGTCACCGCCGTCCCCAACTGCTACACGGGTCGCGAAACTTCTCTCAAATTCCGCTTTGATGTCGCCCTCATGGGGCGTCTCGGCCTGGAGCTCGACCCGCGCACGCTGACGCCCGCCGACCGCACTGCCCTCCGCGAGCGCATCGCTCTGGCCAAGCGGCTTCGCCCCATCGTCCAACTCGGGGAGCTCTACCGCCTCGTCTCCCCCTTTGCCGGGCCCGATTGCGCCGTCCTCTACCGCTACGGCAAACAGGTCCTTGTGCTCGCCTACACGACGGAACGAGCCTACACGGACCAGCAAGTAGCCCTTCCCCTCCGCGGCCTGAATCCGCGCACCCGCTACCGCCTCGAAGAACTCGCCGCCGATGAGACAGGGAGACACTGTCTCATCCCTGCAGATGTGCCGCTGACAGGCTCCTACCTCCTGCAACGCGGTCTCCCCCTCCGCTGGACGCGTTCGCACCAATCCTGCGTGGTGCTTCTGACGGAAGTTGGAAACCATACCGAATTCTGCGCGTGTGAAAAAGCTTGACACTGTTGACGTTATTTGATACAATAACTGCGCTTCCGGATGGGAGCGGATGTGCTCGGATGAGCATGACGCCGTGGGTAACGGCAAGGACAATACAGACAGGTAAGTCGTAGGTATCACATATTGTTGTACTCTACCCTTGTTCCTTTCTGTTGCGTTTTATCTCACAAAATTAAAACCAATAGAAATATCATAACATGAAATCCACCAATAAGGATATTATTGTTCGGGTGCGCTATGCCGTGCTCGAGAATCAGCAGGAACTCGGAAGCCCCGTTGCAGATTTGCAGCGCATTTGCGGTTATCTCAATGTGGCCGATTTCTGCAAACTCATGAACGTGGCTGAGAATAAGGTCAACCCCCGAAACGCGCGTAACAACCCCGTCGTGCGACAGATTCGCGAGACTCTGGAAAAATCCCCCGAACTCTTCTGGATTATGTCCCGCGGTTTGCTGATTTCGACGCGCAACTGTGTGCGTTTGGACCGAGGCCGCGTTCGGTTGAGTTTCGATGACCTCGAACGAGAAGGTATCATGGATGGCGGTCACAATGCTTTGGCTATTGCCAGTTTCCTGTTGCACAATCTCATGGGCGTGCGCTACCAGGAAGTCAACGAATGGAAAGACTGCAAAAATTATTGGGCAGAAAACCACTTGGCGATTGAAAAGGCTTTGACCCATGCGTTGAAGGTCGATCATCGCTATGATTTCCTCGTACCCATTGAAATCGTGGCTCCTTTGAATCAAAGTGTGCTCGGGGTGACGGAAGAAGATATGGCAAGGAGCGAAGATTTTTGCGAATCGCATATGCCGGATATCTGTGCGGCGCGTAACACCAATGTGCAGCTCACGGAGACGGCGAAGAGCAACCAGCTCGGTCTCTATGAACTGCTCAAGGAGTATGTGCCTGATGCTGCGCAAATTGTGTGGAAAGCCGGCGATGGTAAAGGAATCAAGTGCGAAGATGTGGTCGCACTGGCGTGTCTGCCCCTGAGCCAGTTGATCAAAGAAAACGGATTGGTTTTCAGCGGCGAGTCTGCAACTCTCAGCCCGATCAGCATCTATTCGCAGAAAAGCAAATGCGTGAACTTTTACAAAAAAGTGCTGATGGACAAGGCCGTCTCCACAGAGGAACGGAGCAAGTATATTGTTACACACAAAGGTGTGAAATCAGCCTTAACGATGGTGTCTGACATCATGCACTTTTTCGATCGTCTCTACATCCTGTTCCCGAACATGTACAACAAAGCATCGGGGCGCTTTGGCCGCCTTACCTCCGTGCAGGATGGTAAGAGTAGCCCTGTGCATTTCAAAACCACTCCGCTGATGTGTAACTACACATATCCGGACGGCTTTATTTATCCGCTCATGTGTGCTCTCACCTCGCTCATGCGTCTCAATCATGAAACCGGCACACTGGAGTGGACTCGAAAGCCCTCGGATATTTCGGATGACGAGTTATGCAGTTTCAGCTACCAAGAAACCTATATTGAGGTGATTAAAGCACTCAATTATGACCCCAACAAGGTCGGCAAGTCCCGCTTGGCCTACAATACTGCGGAGCAGATGTTCCGCTTCTTCCTGAACAGGTAGGCCTCAGCATAGAGCTCTTCCGCGGCATGCTCGCGGTCGATTTAACCCTCTCTCCGAGCGCAGTGTTCCCACTGCGCTCGTTTTGTGCTCCCCCTCCCGACCATGTAGAGGAGCAGGAAAAATGTGAATAGAATCAATCCGTTCTCCGGCAGATGCCGTTTGCCAAAGGGAGAGAATCGAGAATCCACGCGGGTAGTGCTGCGCGGTGTCTATACGCCATGGGGCGAGAGCTTGCGCGGGTGGGGGGATGCGAGGTGTATATACACCATGGGGTGAGAGTTTGTGCGGGTGGGATGTAGGGTGTATATACACCGCTGGAGTGAGAGTTGGCGGGTGGTGACGCATGGCGTCTATACGCCGCGAGTTGAGGAATGGCGGAGTGGGGTAGGCCTGATTTTCACTTAGTGGATGCAGAAACAGCCATCATTGCCTACAATCTCGACATCCCCTTCACCGCGGAGGAAATGAACCACTACATCCGCACCCACCACACAGAAAATCCCGACTTCGCCAAGAAAATTTCGTCCTCTCTCCCCTGTCTCGGCGTAGCTTTAGCGTAGACGGATCCTCCCCTCCATTCCCTTCGACCCCAAAACCGCCTACACCCGCCTCTGCGATACCCTCCTTTCCCAACTCGACACTTACCGCAGCCAAGCTGGGAATGAGGGCGTTTTATCTAGAATATCCTCCTTTTCCGTTCCCATGGCCTAAAGGAAGCGTGACGGGAGTGTACCTCTTTTTCTATGGTTGGCACAAGCCTGAGACCTGCTCCTTAAACGCCACTGCCTTTTATGCAACTGCCGTTTATGATACCGAT
This sequence comes from uncultured Verrucomicrobiales bacterium, assembly GCA_937893015.1. Taxonomy (GTDB): domain Bacteria; phylum Verrucomicrobiota; class Verrucomicrobiia; order Verrucomicrobiales; family Akkermansiaceae; genus Akkermansia. Next base: position 12,802 of record CALBJX010000043.1, read on the forward strand.
GAATACTGATTTGTGGTGCATATATACCCTCATAAAGAAGGCTGTGGAGGAGGCATATTTTGTTGAGGTCAATTTCCCTCTACTGGTTGTGATGATGTTGTTCTAGATGCTGCTGCAACTTCTGCATTGGTTATTTCCGTGATTTTAAATCTTTGTGCATCTGATTCAATCTTGTTCTCTATGAGTGAACACAGTTTTCGGACTTTCCAATATAGCCAAAAAGCAGGGGTGTAAAATGCAAGAGTGAATAATCCCAACAACTGGTCACAACCTATAGATAAGGTCAATATAGCGCCGCTTGCATGAATAATACATGGAACCCATACTTTTTCAGGAAGAATACTAATTTGGGAATCTAAATAGTACCTTTGATCGTGAACTTTGTTAAGTAATAGTTGCTTGGCGTTTGGGTTTTTGATGAAAGTATATATGGAATCAAATTCCTTTTCGATTTTCTCCAGCTTTCTCTTGCTTGGTTTGCAGGCAATTCTCAAGCAAGCGTTAGCGAAGGACGCAAAGATTAAGGCTGCAACTGCCGCTTTTGTTAGATAGGTGCCGAGACTCTTCCAGCTTTTCCCTACATCAATTGAATCGCAGATTTCTAGCGAAGCTATTGGTGTATGGTAGAGTACATACCCTGTAAGCAATCCACCTATTCCAAGTATGACAATTGTTAATAAATATAATCCTTTGGGAAAACTTATTTCGTCTTCTTTGTTTGCCTTGGCACTCATAGAGCGTTTGTTTTGGAAATTCAGAGTGCTTGTGCGTTTCCCCATTCTTGCATGAAATACTCTTTCAAAGAATTTGCAACATTAAGGGTACTCATGTGATCGTGCGTCATTACATCCCGTGAAACCTTTGGGCAAACTATAGCGTTTTTCTTTTGAGCGTCTCGTTCTTGTCTGTACCGTATTCCATCGATAATAAGAAAATGTTCGTGTTGGGATGCCGATAATAATTTTCTGATGCAACCTTTTTGCATCAGAAATTGGCTAGTCTCCGAATCCTGCGGATCCGCTTGCGTAATGATATGAATGTTTACTCCTTTTACAAATGCAAGGAAGAAATGAAACAGAAGAGGTTGATAAATGATTTCACTAAGCTTCTCACAAAAGAGATAGATATCCTTTTCTGCGGAAAGAATTAGTTCGCCAATCACAGCGCGCGCGTAGTCTGCCCCGTGATTCTCAATAAGTTCTGTATTGTTATTGATTATTCTCATCGCAACAGAAGCTCGATATCTTTCTATTTCGTCTTCCGTAGGCCTTTTTTGCTGCTCTGAAAAATCAGTGTTTGTTGTTTCAGATTTGGGAAAATTGCTCTCCGACATGGAAATATGAAAAGTTGATTGTTCCGGTGTGGACAATGGAATATAGATGCGGATATCGCAGAAGCGGGGATGTTGATTCATGCAAGCGTGAGCCGGGTAGTTAGTAGCTCGCTGCTACTTTAGCCGAAATAGCTCACAAAGTCCATCCCAAATGGCGGTATATTACAGGATTCCGCTAACAGTCATGTTAGCCGGACCTCTCAATCGCATTCTAACTGCCACGCCTCGCTTGGCTGCCTCTATCTGTCAGTCTTGTCGGGGCGCTTCGGCAGATGTCATACCACAGTGGAAAATGGTGCACTTTTGCACCATGCCGAGCTGATCGAGAGAGGAGGCTTTCATAACGAGAAGGATTATATGCAAACTTTTCTAAAAAATCCATATGAGTTATGTGTATTATACTAACAAAATCTTTAAAGGCGTTTGCTCCTAGCCTAGTCTGCATCCGAGGCAATGAGGGTGATGTCAGGGAGGGGTAGGTAGTCAGCGGTGGGGCTGGCTGCTTCCCTTGGTGGGAGGTTGGGGATGGTGTGGGTGGCGAGGATGGACTTTATCTCGCATTCCCTGATGGTGAGGATGGTGTAGCCGAGGGATTGGAGTGCGGCGGTGTTGCGGGTGTCTCGCTCTTTGTTGGCGGTGAGTTTGGCTTGCCAGAAGTCGCGGCGCGTGGAGGGCAGGGCAGCGTGCTTGCAGTTTTCGTGCTGGTGCCAGAAACAGCCGTTGATGAAGATGGCGATTTTGTATTTCGGTAGCACGATGTCGGGTGTGCCGCCGCTTTCGCTTTGTCGTGACAAGGCGGGCGTATGCTTGTCCATTAGCCCTCGGCGTAGGAATAGCGGATTTGCAGGGGGAGATTGAACACGATGCGTCCATCCTCCAGCAGATGAAGTTCGCCGCAGTCGTAACGTGAAGTGGATGGGTGCTCGAAATAGGTGTGATGGTATAGATACTCGCGCAGCAATGTGCGTTCGTGGGGATGAAAGGTGTGTTCTCCGATGCAGAAATGCGGGGGAATGGTGATGTCTCCAAGCCATGCTTTGTGCGGAGTCATGCCGAGGGCGAGGGCTTCAAGGAAACGCTGGATTTTGAGTTGGTATCGCGTGCCGAGGCGTAGCGGGTTGGCTGCGGTCAATTCTTTTCCTAGATCATCCGTCTTACAGGTGCAGCCATGGTGAAGAACGAGAAGCAACATCTCCGCGAGGACGGCGGGCATGATTTCGTCCACATTGAGCAGATTCTCCTTGAACGGCTGTGGAACATCAAGCCGGACAGTTTTATCGCACCTCACTTCGTAGGTGAAAATCGTCTGCGGGGAAGCAGGGAGGAGAAGAGTAGACATAAAGAGGGCAGTGGCTCGGTGTGGTATACCGGACGCCTGCCCGCCTGTCAACAGCAATGACTGCTGATGTTGGGTTTAGTCATCCAAAAGCCCCGCCTCTTGGAAAAGCTCGACTAAGCGTTTTGCTGTCGCTTTGTCAATCTGGATGAACTGACTCGGTTTCGGTGTGGGGCGGGTGGCTCTGCCAAACATATTGATTTGGAGAATTTTTCCTCGCTCGATGATGTACTCGGAATAGGCCTCGTCTTGCAATCCTTTGAATTCAGAAGCCGATTGTGTAAATCTTTCAAGATGGATTCTTGCCATGATGTGGTGAGCCTTTCTTGAATAGATTCATAGCGTTTTATGGCTTTCCTGTCAAGTACGATTGGCTCTTGTTCGGGGTCGAGCAGCGTTTTTTTGCGGGCTGTATAGAAAATTGTTTGATTTTGCGATGAGTGCTTGACAGTAGGATGTTAATATATTAGTTTTCCTGTAACCCTTTAGCTTACCTCTATGAACAAACTTGAACTGCTTTATTCCTTGTATAATGCCTCTAGTTCTGATGCCGTTTTTCAGATTGTTGAACAATTTGGATTGAACGGCCCCGAAAATTGGAGACCCTATGGTGATAATCAGAATAATGCCGGAACGTTTGAAAATCAGCAGGCTTCCCCTGAAAACGCCTTGGTGGAGAAAATCACGAACGGCATTGATTCGCTGTTGTCGTTGAATTGTCGCTTGCACCACATGAATCCTGAGGATAGCTCTAATCCTCAGTTGCCAAAGACAAGTCATGAGGCTGTTGCCCAGTTTTTCGGCGTGCAGGAGGGGCGATGGCAGAATGCAAGCGAGGGGCAGCGCCGCGAAGCGGCTTCTAAACTTCAGATTATCGTCACCGAGGATAAGAAGCGTCCTAATGTGGCTGTTTTCGATGATGGCGAGGGGCAGAATCCGAGCAATTTCCCCCAAACTTTCTTGTCTCTAGCGAGAGGGAACAAGAACAAAATCCCCTTCGTTCAGGGAAAATACAATGTAGGTGCTACGGGTGCTGTCGTTTTTTGCGGTACAAAGAATCGCTATCAGATGATTATTTCCCGCCGCAATGCGGAATTGGAAGATGCTGACAATCGCATCGGGTTTACGCTGGTTCGCCGTCATGTATTGACCGAAGAAGAAGAGAATACCATGAAATTGTCATGGTATGAGTATTTGGTCATTGATGGCGAAATCCCCTTTGTTGAAGCCGAAACGCTTGATTTGGGCATAGAGGACAGGGAATTTCATTCGGGTTCCGTGGTGAAAATGTATTCCTACCAGCTGACAAATGCGTCCATGGCGACAACCGATTTGTGGCGCAACTTGAATGTGCTGCTCTATGATCCTGCTTTGCCTGTTCTTATTTGTGAAAAACGCGGGTATACTCAGAATTCGGATACCAAAGTGATGAGCGGTAACAAGACGCGCATCAAGATTCATTTTGAGAAAAATGAAAATAAGGGGAAGCTGTTTTACAAAGATATGCGTTTGTCTTTGTTTAAGTGCCAAATTCCTGTCGCAGTGTATGTTTTCCCTAGAGATTGCAAAAGTGATGAATATATACGCCATCACTCTGTTTTGTTCTTATTGAATGGTCAGACGCAAGGGGCAGAAGGGTGGACATTCATTACTCAGAAGGTGGGCTTTAGAGCGTTGAAAAAACAGATGATGGTGTGTGTGGATTGCTCGCAGATTACCGCATCTCATCGTCAGGAGCTCTTTATGGCATCTCGTGACCGCATGAAAGCGGGTGAGGATTATAATTTGCTTTCGGAAGAATTGGCATCGTTGCTTAGCAGTGACGCAGATTTGAAAGCGATGGATAAGGAATATAAAGGTCAGGATTTCCGCTCTGCCGGTAATGATGATGAAATTGTCAAGACGATGTTTACGGGCTTGAAAAAGAACGGCAATATCCAGAGGTTGTTCACAGGAACACCGGGTGCCTTTTCCGTCTTTGAGCAAAAGAGTGAACGACCTGCACCTGCCGATGAAGGTGAGGCATCAGAGCAGCCCGCCGTTGAATTAAAGCCGTATCCCACATTCTTGCATGTGGAAGGTTTTGAAGCAGCGGAGGAAGAGTGTGTCAAGGTCGTTCGGCAAGGAGGAAGCGGTACTGTCATGCTGGAAACAGATGCGGAAAATGACTTCCTTGGGCGTACAACTGATGCGGGTAATATCGAAGCGGTAACGCAGGACTTTGGGGAAGGAGCTCACGCAGGCGCGGGCGGGCATTATTCCTCTGTCTGTCAAAATGATTTCCTCGCAAGGAGAACATGAAGTGTTCTTGAAGGTTCAAGTTGCCGAACCTGCACCGCAAGAAAAGGAGAAGAAAAAGAGACAACGAGAACCGCAAGCGTCTTTGCCTCCACTGATTCGTGTGTATGAGAATGCTACGGAAACAGGAAGCGCAACATGGCAAGACGTGGACGGCATGACCGCCGACACCATCGTGAAGCTCGAAATCGGTGATGGAAACCTTGTGGAAAAGGTGTACATCAACATGGATTCTGTGCAAGCGAAGAAGTATAATAATATGAGGGGGACCGATGCCGAGACGCAAAGCAAAAAATACATCGGTCTTGTTTATTCTCATTCCCTCATGATTTATATGTCGCTTTTGGGCTACTACACAAAAGGAGCAACAGAAGCGGAATTGAGCGAAGAAGCCAAAGTCGAACTTATTGAGAGCCTACACAAGGCTGTGGCAGAAATGTTTAAGTGTCACATTGATTTCTTGATGAGCAATATGTCCTTTGGCTGACGTCTTAATTATTAGCAAATCAGTATGTACTTCTTGCGCTTTGGCAGGAAGTCCGGTACGCTAGTGCTATGGAAGCCCCGACACTTGCTGGCATCATCCATCAGAATGAGTTTTCACTTATCTCGAAGAGACGCTCGATATTGAGTCCCTCCGCAAGATTGATACATGTATGGTGCAAATTTGGCCGTAGATCGCTTATCACTGCGAGTCGGTAAGGCTGATGTAGGAAGCTGCTACAGAGAGAATTGCCGCCTTTGAATTTTTACATATCGGTATGCATGAGTAGTATCTATACGAAATGCGCTCTCTATTGAGAGCGCATTTCGTCGATTGCGAGGAATGTTGCTGCCCTGTTCGCATTAGCTATGCTAATGATGTATACAGATGTTAAATATTGAATGCTATTTATATCTGAATTAATCAACAGAGTTCAGCGAGTTAATTCTATCACGAACTGTTGAAAAATATTTCTTTGTTTCGATATCTACTTGCTTGACTAATTTAGTTAAAGATTCAGGGTCAACAGGCGGATGCTCAAACGTGGTAAGTAATCCCATAATTAAAATTGCCTGCTTATAAACTGATTCATGCATAAAAGCTTCGTTCATATTTACATCGCCAAGAAAAGCGTTGATGGCTGTTAACATTTTATGCTCGAAATCCTTCTTTTCAGCATCATTAATCCCATGGTGTGCCCAGTGCCCAAACAGATTGCGTATATGTGCTAGTTCTGACGATTGCGCTTGGTAGATGGCAAATTCTTTCTCAAATTGAATTCTGAATACATTTTGAGTATTGAGAATCCTTCCTTTGAGTTTTTCAATTTCCTTATTAATTTCAGCGGATTCCTCACGCGCAATACGGGAGGCCCACACTTTGCCCAGCCATGCGGCAAGGGCTCCGACTGGGATAGAAGAGACCATGCTGATGCAAATATCACTCCATCCCATCTGTGCTAATAATGTTATCATTTGTTTATAGAAAATCTCTGTTGGGTATTTTAGAAGAAATAAACGTAATTTGTCAACAATGTTAGTTTGTAGGGCAATAACTCAACAACCGACGCACTCTTGCGAGTGCGTCGGCTGTTGGGGAAGGGGTGTTGGGCTGTGACCTTGGCTTGTTGAAAAGCCGTTGAAACGGGGGCAATGAAGGGAGGCAGATGAAATGGGGCATTGCCCCCTTACATCATGCCGCCCATGCCGCCCATGCCGGACATGTCGGCGGCGTGGTCGTGGCCGCAGGAGCAGCCCTTCTTTTCGGGGAGGTCGGCGATGAGGCATTCGGTGGTGAGCATGAGGCCCGCGATGGAGGCGGCGTTCTGGAGGGCAGAGCGCGTGACCTTGGTGGGATCCACCACGCCGGAGACGAGGAGGTCTTCGTAGGCATCGGTGACGACGTTGTAGCCCTGCGTGGGGGATTCGAGACCCTTCACCTTCTCCACGATGAGAGCGGCTTCGCGGCCTGCGTTGGAAACGAGCTGGCGGAGGGGAGCCTCCACGGCGCGGAAGACGATGGAAGCACCCGTGGCTTCGTCGCCCGTGAGCGTGAGGGTGTCGATGGCCTTCTGGGCGCGGATGAGGGCGACACCGCCGCCGGGAACGATACCCTCTTCCACCGCAGCGCGGGTGGCGTGCAGGGCGTCGTCGACGCGGTCCTTCTTCTCCTTCATCTCCGTCTCGGTGGCAGCACCCACCTTGATGACGGCCACACCGCCCGCGAGCTTGGCAAGACGCTCCTGGAGCTTCTCGCGGTCGTAGTCGGAGGTGGACTCATCAATCTGGTGGCGAATCTGGGACACGCGGGCGGTGATGTCGGCGGACTTGCCGGCACCCTCGATGATGACGGTCGTGTCCTTCGTGATGACCACGCGCTTGGCCTGACCGAGCTGGTCCATCTCCACGTTCTCGAGCTTGAGACCAAGGTCTTCGGAGATGCACTGGCCGCCCGTGAGGATGGCGATGTCTTGGAGCATGGCCTTGCGGCGGTCGCCGAAGCCGGGAGCCTTCACAGCGGCCACGTTCAGCGTGCCGCGCAGGCGGTTCACCACGAGGGCGGCGAGAGCCTCGCCCTCCACGTCCTCAGCGATGATGAGGAAGGGCTTGCCGCTCTTGGCGACCTTTTCCAGAATGGGCAGGAAATCCTTGAGGTTGCCAATCTTCTTCTCGAAGATGAGGATGTAGGGGCTCTCGAGCACGGCTTCCATCGTGTCGGCATTCGTCACGAAGTAGGGGGAGAGGTAGCCCTTGTCGAACTGCATGCCCTCCACCACATCGAGGCTGGTGTCGATGCCCTTGGCCTCTTCCACGGTGATGGTGCCGTCCTTGCCGACCTTGTCCATGGCCTCGGCGATGATGT
>CALBJX010000044.1 GCA_937893015.1 uncultured Verrucomicrobiales bacterium
GCCAACGAGGAGGCCGAGGAGTGGAAGAGCAAGGGCTTCACCGTGGAGCGCCGCAAGCTCCGCCAGTGGATGCTGCGCATCACGGCCTATGCCGAGCGCCTCATCGATGAGCTGGAGCCCCTCGACTGGCCCGAGAGCATCAAACTGCTGCAGCGCAACTGGATCGGTAAGTCCACGGGCGCCGAGGTGAACTTCGACTGCAACGGCAAGACCATCACTGTCTACACCACCCGCCCCGACACGCTCTTCGGCGCCACTTACATGGTGCTCTCCCCCGAGCATGAGCTGGTGGACACCATCACCACGCCCGAGCAGAAGGCCGCCGTGGCCGCCTATCAGGCCGAGTGCGCCGCCAAGAGCGACCTCGAACGCACCGACCTCGCCAAGGAAAAGACGGGCGTGTTCACCGGTGCCTATGCCACCAACCCCGTCAACGGCAAGCAGATTCCCATCTGGCTGGCGGACTATGTGCTCACGGGCTACGGCACGGGTGCCGTGATGGCCGTGCCCGCGCACGACAGCCGCGACTTCGAGTTCGCCACCAAGTTCGGCATCGACATCATCCAAGTGGTGCAGCCCGATGACGCGGACACCGCGTGGCAGAACTTCTGCGGCTATGACGGCACGATGGTGAACTCCGAGCACTTCAACGGCCTGTCCGTGACGGAGGCCAAAAAGCAGATGATTGCCTGGCTGGAGGAGATGAACTACGGCCACGGCAAGGTGAACTACAAGCTCCGCGACTGGCTGTTCAGCCGCCAGCGTTACTGGGGCGAGCCCTTCCCCATCATCTGGAACAGCGAGGACGGCAACCACTACGCCATCCCCGAGAGCGAGCTGCCGCTTCTTCAGCCCGAGATGGAAGACTTCAAGCCCAGCGGCGACCCCCGCGGCCCCTTGGTGAAGGCGACGAAGTGGATTCAGTACTCCGACACCTTCACCCGCGAGACGAATACGATGCCCCAGTGGGCGGGCTCCTGCTGGTACTACCTGCGCTACCTCGACCCGAAGAACGACAAGGCCTTCATCGACCCCGAGGTGGAGAAATACTGGATGGGCAGCACGGGCACGCCCGGCGGTGTGGATCTGTATGTGGGCGGCACGGAGCACGCCGTGCTTCACCTGCTCTACGCCCGCTTCTGGCATAAAGTCCTCTTCGACTATGGTTTGGTGTCCACCAACGAGCCCTTCAACAAGCTGGTGAATCAGGGGCTCATCCTCGGTGAGGACGGTCAAAAAATGTCCAAGAGCCGCGGCAACGTGGTGAACCCTGACGACATCGTGCGCGAGTACGGCGCGGACTCCATCCGCCTGTACGAGATGTTCATGGGTCCGCTGAAAGAGGTCAAGCCTTGGGCGACCAAGGGTGTGGAAGGCATCAGCCGCTTCCTCGCCCGCGTGTGGCGCGTTGCCATGGTCGAGAATCAGGAGGGCAACTGGGTGCTCTCCGGCAAGGTCGTCGCCGAGGACAATGGTGCCGTGACGCCCGTCCGCAAGGAGGTACACAAGACCATCAAGAAGGTGACGGAGGATATCGAGGCCATGAGCTTCAACACTGCCATCTCCAAGATGATGGAGTGCACCAACGCCATGACCTCCGCCGAGACCGTGACGCTGGCGGACTATGTCTCCCTGCTCCACGTGCTCAATCCCTTTGCCCCGCACATGACGGAGGAGCTCTATGCCACCCTCTGCGAGCAGTTCCCCTCCCTGCCCAAGATGCAGCTCTGCAAGCAGACATGGCCGACCTTCAATCCCGAGTACCTCGTGGAGAACACGAAGGAAATCGTGATTCAGGTGAACGGCAAGCTGCGCGACAAGGTGACCGTGGCCGCCGATGCTCCCAAGGAGGAGGTCGAAGCGCAGGCGCTGGCCTCCGCCCGCGTGCAGGAGTTCATCGCCGGCAAGACCATCCGCAAGGTCATCGTCGTCCCCGGTCGTCTGGTGAACATCGTCGCCAACTGAGGAATTACAAATTGAAAAATTCGCGCGGCTAACGCCGCGAGGTTGAGAAAAACGGTCTGAGCGTTGCTCAGACCGTTTTTTATGATGGCGTTCGGCAGGGGCAGATAATCGGGGAACATCTCCTATTCATTTGAACACCAACGAGCTCACCCACGCCAAAGCCCACTCAAAACATAAGTCAAATATTCTTGAGTGAAAAGCAATAATGACACACCTTCATAAATCGACTTTGAAATATCTATGCTCCGCATGTAATTGACTCAACGCCCGATGTCTTTCCGGACTTGGTGAAAAAGCGATTCCTGAAACTCCATGTCGCAGACCGGAAAAAGCGACATTTTCCCGAAGCACGAGACGGCACGCATTGGCGACTGCGAATTGATTTGGCGGAAGCGCGATACCCGTTGGTGATTTCGGGTTCCAACGCCTACCCGCCCTACTACCGCCTCCTGCTGAATCTGCTGCGTCCGTTTTTCCATGAGCAGGGCTTGCCCTTTGATGGCGATTGACCTTTCCCCCACTCATGGGAAATCCCGCGTACTCGCCCGAGGTGACATGCTACCCAAAGCATCTCCTCTCACACGGAACTTTCCTGCATATTTTGCAGCAAATTATTAAATTTTCGTGCATATTTTGCAGAAACAAAGCGTATTATGCTTGCATTTTCATCAGCAAACCATCCCTGCCGCTCTCTGCTTATCGGGACGGGGCAGTAAAAATCTTTTTCCTCGATGTCGGTCTGCTGGCTGCCAAGGCAGGATTGGATGCTGAGACAGTTCTGCACGGCAACCGTATTTTCCAAGAATTCAAAGGAGCCTTGGCGGAACAATACGTTCAACAGGAGTTGCGCACTGCTACAGAAACGGAAACCTGCTACTGGGCTACGGAGGATTCGCGCACAGAGGTGGATTTCGTCATTCAACACCGCATGTCCGTCATCCCTGTCGAGGTGAAAGCGGAGCGCAACCTCAAAGCCAAAAGCCTGAAAACCTACTGCGAGCGTTACCGCCCCGAAATCGCCGTCCGCTGCTCCATGAGCGAGCACCACACACAAAGGGTAGAACTCCCCGAGTCTGCAGCGGGCTACACTTTGATTGACCTTCCCCTCTATGCCGCCGGTCAATTGCCGGCAGCATGCCGCAACGGACAGGGCTGAGAGACTTCCGTCACCGAAACGTCCCGCCCCGGTGCAAAACGGCAAGTCTGTTTTTCCCTCAACGTACAAAGCAACGGCCCAGAATAGTTTACATTCTCAATCTTTCCTCCTCTTTCTTCATGATCAATTTCTCGTCTGCGTTTCACGCGAGCGGATTTTTTCCTCTTTCCTGCCGTAAAAAGGGGTTGATTTTCGGAAAGCATTCGGCTAGAATCCCCCGCACTCATTTTTTTATGGCCAGGCAAGCATTAGGAAAAGGACTCGGCGCTCTGCTGAACAAGAAGCAGAGCCTCAACACAACGAGCGCCGCGGATGTGATTCAGGACGGCGAGCAGGTGTTGCTCGTGCCCGTCAGCGAGGTTGTGGCCTCGCCCTTCCAGCCCCGACGCCGTTTCGACGAAGAGCAGATTGCCGAACTCGCCGAATCCATCCGCGAGAGCGGGCTCATCCAGCCGCTGGTGGTGCGCCGCGTGAACGACAAGTATGAGCTGATTGCGGGTGAGCGCCGCCTGCGCGCCGTGACGCGTCTCGGTCAGGCGGAGGTGCGCGTGGTGGTTCACGAAGCGACCGACCGCGAGGTGGCTGAGCTGACGCTCATCGAAAACCTCCAACGTGCCGACCTCACGCCCTTGGAAGAGGCCGAGCAGTACCACCTGCTCCAGACCCGCTTCGGCATGAAGCAGGAGCTCATCGCCCGCCACGTAGGCAAATCCCGCGTGGTGGTGGCCAACATGGTGCGTCTGCTGGATCTCTCTGCCGTCGCCCGCGAACTGTTGGACGCCAAAGCCATCACCGTGGGGCACGCCAAGGTGCTGCTGCAGCTCAAGGACGAGGAGCAGCAGACGACGGCCGCACAGAAGGTGGCCGAGAAGGGGCTCACCGTCCGCCAAACTGAGCAGCTGGTGCGCGACCTCCTGACCCCGCCCCGGGCCGAACAACCTGAGCAGCCCGCCACGCCCGCCAAGAGCCGCGCACTGCCCGAGCCATACGTGCAGGTCTGCAAGCAGCTTTCCGCGGACTTCGGCACGGATGTGTCCATCAACCTCAAGGGCAAGAACAACGGCATCATCGAGATTTCCTACGCCGGCCGCGAGGAGCTCGTGCGCATTCTCCAGATGTTCGGCATCAACGCCCGCTTCTGATGCTCCGCCGCGTGTTCAGCCGCGTATCCCTTTCCTGCCCCGCCGTGCTGCGGGGCGGTTTTGTTGCCGCTGCCGCCCTGCTCTGCCTGTTCCCCGCCTGTGAGGAGAAGGAGAACGCTGCGCCGACCGACACCGCCGTTCTCCCCGCCGAGTGGGAGACGGGCGAGTTGTTCAGCGGCACCAATGCCTACCGCCACACAGCGGCGCTCTGCGCCCTCGGCCCCCGCCCCTCCGGCAGCGAAGGATATGCTCAACAACTCGGCTATCTCGAAACCCGTATGACCGCTGCGGGCTGGATGGTGCGCCGCGATTCCTTCCGCCCGCAGGGCAGCCCCGTGGAGATGACGAATCTGCACGCCCGCTTCGGGGAGTCGGAGGGCGCACGCCCCCTGCTCCTCTCCTGCCACATCGACACCAAGGCGATGCAGGGGTTCATCGGCGCGGATGACGGCGCGAGCGGCGCGGGTGTGCTGCTGGAGCTGGCGCGTGTGCTGGCACAGACCCCCGAGTTGGCCGCGCTGGTGGAATTCGTGTTCCTCGACGGCGAGGAATCTTTCGCCGCCCACATGACGGAGGCAGATGGTCTCTACGGCTCCAAGCACGACGCCGCACAACGCGCCGCATCCGGCACACTGCCGCGGTATCAGGTGAACCTCGACATGGTGGGCGGTGCGGACAATGTCATCGCCGTCCCCGCCTACGACACGTCGGATTTCATGCTCGCGCAGTACGCCAAGGCGCTCATGGCGGAGAATCTTCCCGTCTCACGCTGGACAGCAGAGCCCACGAGCTACCGCGACGACCACCGCCCCTACCTGGAGCAGGGGGTCGATGCGCTCAACCTCATCGCGGATTTCCGCGGCACCCGCTGGTGGCACCGGAGCACCGACACCCTCGACCGCATCGGCACCCGCACCCTCAGCGAGACCGGTCGCCTCACCCTGCGCCTCATCCGACAGCTGCTGCCGTAAAAGAGCAGTTTGCCAAACTGAATACGATGTGCGAAGTTTGAGTTCCGCTCGCTTCCGTCTCCGCTAAAGCTTCGCCGAGACAAGACACTCGCAAGGATAATGGGAAGAAGGACGCCCGCTTCCGCCCTGCGGGCTTCAGCGTGGCAGGTGGTGTTGCTTGGCACGCCGTAGCCGAAAGCGTAGGCGGGTGCCCTTTGTCCCTTTTTCTTGCGCGGCTTTGCCGCGACTAAATTTAACTTCGTACATCGTACATCGTAAATCGTACATCCCGACAAATCGCTCATTTGTCCGTCTCTCCGCTCATTTATGCTTGCTTTTCAGCAAAATTCGGGTATTCTATCCGCAGCGGGGAGTCTACCCCCCGTTCCCATCGATATGGCCAGCGACAATCTTCAGGAAATCGAGCAGAATTACATGTGCGACCCGGATGCAGACGGCGGTTTCGTCTACACCACCGCGGAAGCCGCTATCAACTGGATGCATAAGTACTCCCTGTGGCCCATGCCCATGGGTACCTCCTGCTGCGCCATTGAGTACATGGCCGCGTCCTGCTCCCGCTATGATATTTCCCGTTTCGGCTCCGAAGTGAACCGCTACACCCCCCGTCAGGCGGACTTCATGTTCATCTGCGGCACCATCACCTACAAGATGGCCATGCTCGTGCGCCGCATCTGGGACCAGATGCCCGAGCCCAAGTGGTGCATCGCCTGCGGTGCCTGCGCCTGCACGGGCGGCATGTTCCGCTCCTACTCCGTGCTGCAGGGCGTGGACAAGATTGTGCCTGTGGATGTGTACATCTCCGGCTGCCCTCCCCGCCCCGAAGCGCTGTTGCAGGGTCTCATCACGCTCCAAGACAAGATTATGGAGACGGACCACCCGCTCAAGGACTTCTTCAAGACGCACGACCTGCGCACCGCCCAGAACGCCCACACCATCCCCGGCGCTGCCATGGGTCTCACCGAGTAAGCCGCGCGAAGGAAGAGACGACACCATTTTACAGAGAAGCACAAGACCATGCCTGCTCCCACTCTCACCGAACTTCAGAATGCCGCTGCCGACAAGATTTGCGCCCGCTTCCCGCAGGTGGGCCGCAAGGAGTTCCGCGGCGATGTCACCCTCACCGTTCAGCCTGAGGACCTCGTGAATGTCATGCGCTACGCCAAGGAAGGCTGCGGCTTCGACATGCTCGTCTGCGTCTCCTCCGTCGACAACCTCGGCGAGGAACCCCGCTTCGAAACGAACTATACCATCACCCAGGCTGAGACGGGTGTCAACATGCTGGTGCGCTGCCCTGTCGGCGGCGAGACGCCCACCGTGCCCAGCATGGTGCCGCTGTGGACCTCCGCCGACTGGCTGGAGCGCGAGCAGTACGACCTCATGGGCATCCGCTTCGAAGGCCACCCCGACCTGCGCCGCATCATGATGTGGGAGGGCTACCCCTACCATCCCCTCCGCAAGGAGTTCCCTGTGCAGGGCAAGGATTTCGTGCAGGAAGGCTTTGCCTTCACGCAGCCCGCCCCCACCGCGGGCGGTCCCTTCACCACCACGCCCGGCATCAAGACAGCCGGCGAGCGCGAACCGCATCCCCGCGCGTAAGCCCTGTGCACACACCTCACCCCTTTCAAGGCGGCCAACGGCCGCCTTTCCTATACTCCGGCGGCGCAGCCGCACAAAATTCAAAACTTGTCATTTGTAAATTGTAATTCTCCTTTCCGCTCATGTCTACTTTACCCCCCGACCTCGACCCTGTTGTGCGCGCCCAAGCCTGGGTGGGCGATGCGATTCTTGCACTCTATGTGCGCGAGTGGATTCTCAGCTTTAACAAGGGGGCCATTGACGGAGCACTCTTCGTAGAGTTCACCAGCAACAACTTCCTCCGCCTCACAGGCAACGCCACGGGCGTGGAGGCCCAAATCGGCGTCATCTACAAAGAACAGGGGCTTGCCGCCGCCAACGCATGGATTGACGAGCACCTGCGCCCCAAGATGGAGACACGCCTGCACCACCTGCGCACCATACACCCCCACCACAAATAAGCGCACAAGGGGAAGGGTGCCTCTGCCCCTCCGGCACAAGCCGGCTCTTTTCGCAAAAACACGACGGGCACAGCATACGCTGCGCCCGTTGCGGTATCCGATCCGGCCGCGGCTCGAACGCGGGACCCCAAGCTTAGAAGGCTCGTGCTCTATCCAACTGAGCTACCGGACCATCGGAAGTGCGGACAGCATAGCAGGGAAACAGGCAAAAAGCAAGGATTTTTGCGTGTCAGTGCGTTCTTGCACGCGGCGTCGGCTGCCCGAATTCAGCAGTCAGAGCTCGCCTCTCCTTCATCGCGGGCAATAGGCCGCGACCAGCGGTTCCTGCACCGCGAAGAGCGCGGCACGATCCTCCGGCTCGTAGTCGAGATAACCATGGAGGTGGGTGAGCCCGTGCACCATGTAACGGAAGAGCTCCTCTTCCTTCGCCATGCCATGGGCGGCGGCATAGGCAGCAGCTGTGTCGCAGCTCACCAGAATCTCGCCGTAGGGGAAGGTGATGGCGTCCGTCGCCGTGGGGTCGTTCAAAAATTCGGCATGCACCTGCGCAATGGTGGGGTCATCCACCACGGAGATTTCCACCATCTCCAGCCCGCTGAGCACGTGGTCGGGCCCCTTCGGCGCGGCGAGCAGCTCCGGCAGCAGGGCTTGCAAGGCGGCTCGGTAGCGCTCGATGAGCGCCTCCGTCACCCAACCGCGCTCGGCGTTGATGTAGATGTCTATCTGCGGTTCCATGGTCTCAATCGCCGTAGGGGTCAAATTCGTCATTCTCCTCGGGCTCGGGGGTGCGAGCGCCGTTCTTCACCACAGGGGTGTAGGCAATACCCGCGGCGCGGGCGTCCTTCTTGCGCTGTTTGGCCACGGCGCGGGCTTCGCGGAAAAAGCTGCGAAACTGCTCCAAACAGGCCTCGTGCAGCACACCCGCCGTCACATCACAGCGGTGGTTCAGGGGCGGGTTCGATTCCAACAGATGGATCCAGCCGCCGCAGGCACCGCCTTTGGGGTCGGGGATGCCGAACACCACGCGGGAGGGGCGGCAATGCACCATCGCCCCCGCGCACATGGGGCACGGCTCCTTGGTGACATAGACCGTGCAGCCATCCAGCCGCCAGTCGCCCACGGCTTCCTCCGCGGCGGTGAGGGCAATCATCTCGGCGTGGGCGGTGGCATCCTTGAGCGTTTCCACCTGATTCCACCCGCGGGCAATGACGCGGCCGTCCTTCACGATGACACAGCCGCAGGGCACCTCGCCCACGGCGCGGGCTTTCTCCGCCTCGCGCATCGCCAACGCCATGAATTGCTCGTCCTCGGTCATCGGGGGATAAAAAAAGGGGAGCCGACAACACGCCGGCTCCCCCGTGAGATAAAACTTACTTGATGGTGACGCGGGGGTCGGAATCAAGGATAGCCTGCAGCTCGGGCCAGCCTTCCTCCGTCTGGTTCTGGAACATGTGCAGATAGACGGAAACGGCACCGGCGGGGTACTGCGCGAAGAGGGCGTCGACGGCTTCCTTCAGCTTGTCGGCATCGAGCGTCTCGGGCAGGGTGTCCACCACGCCGTGGCCGTTGTGGGCAATGCCGAGCTTCTCAATGAAGCCGATGAGCATCGTCTCGTGCTTGCGGATGAGCCACACCTGCAACAGGTGGTCGGCGATGGTTTCCGCGGGCTTCCAGCTGAGCATCTTCTTGAGCCAGGCGAACTGCTCCTCCACGGGCTTCTGCTGCATGAACTGGGGGCGGAGCTTCTTGAGGGCGCCGAGTTCGCGCAGGGCGGCGCGATACACGCCGCGCTCCTGATTGCGCATCCAGTCAAGGAAATTGTTGACGGTCTCGTCGTCGGACTTCTGGAAGATGGTGTAGGACTTCATAACGGAAAGGTTTTATGTAATGTGCCCCTAATAAAGCACAAACAGGCGGCCATGTCGAGAGAAACATCTGCCATGATGCAAAATAGCCTGCAACAGGCACTTCTTCGGGCGTGTCTGACCTCTGCACCATCCCGGCGCACCCGGCAAACGGCGGACAAGCACAACCTTTCCGAATCATCGCTCACGGCTACCCTGTCACACCACGAATCAGGAAAAAGCGGAGCAAAGCCGGTATCCTATCCGAGCCGAAGGCATGCCCGACAGCATGATCGGAACGAAGGAGCAAAGCCGCATAGGCCTGCAAAAACAAAAAGCCGCTTACCTCGGCGAACGAAGTAAGCGGCCATTTGAGTTGCGGGAGCAGGATTTGAACCTGCGACCTTCAGGTTATGAGCCTGACGAGCTACCTAGCTGCTCTATCCCGCGATTTGAACCATGTACCCGACAGCGGGTACGGCCGAAGTTTAGCAGCACTTTCCCGTTACGTCAAGCTTTTTCTGATTTTTTCTTCCATTTTCTTCAGTTTTTCAAGAAATGCAGTCGCATTCCGTTCTTGCAAGCGGGCTTAGAGCGGGCTATAATAAGGGCATGGAAACTATTTCTCTTTCCCTTGGCAAACAGTCCTATGACGTGCATGTCGGCGTCGGGCTCATCGATAAGGTAGGAGAACTTATTTGCCCCACGGGGTTGAAAGGCGCTGCAGCGCTCATCTCGGACAGCAACGTGGGCCCGCTCTACGCCGAACGCGTGCAGAAAAGCCTCGAAGCCGCGGGCTACCGAGTCTCCTACCACGAGTTTGAAGCGGGAGAAGCGCACAAGAACCTTACGACCATCGAACAGCTGGTGAACGGGATGGTGGCCGCGGGGCATGACCGCTCGAGCTTCGTCGTGGCCCTCGGCGGCGGGGTGGTGGGTGATATGGCGGGCTTCACCGCCGCCATGTACTACCGCGGCATCCCCTTCGTGCAAATCCCCACCAGTGTGATGGCGCAGGTGGACAGCTCCGTGGGCGGCAAAACCGCCGTGGATATCGCCGCGGGCAAGAACCTCATCGGTGCCTTCCACCAGCCGCGTCTTGTCATCGCCGACCCGAGCACGCTCTGCACCCTTGATGCCCGCACCCTGCGCGAAGGCATGGCCGAGATGGTGAAACACGCCGCCATCCGCGATGCGGGCATGCTCCCTGCCCTGCGTGCGCTCGCCGCAAGCATCACGGACGACGGCGCGACCCTCGACCTCGCGCTCATGGAAGAACTCATCGCCGCCAATGTCGCCATCAAAGCCCGCGTGGTGGAGGAAGACGAGAAAGAAACCCTCGGCGTACGCGCCTTCCTGAACTTCGGGCACACGCTGGGGCACGGCATCGAAGCCTCCGTGCCGCTGGGCTCCCTGCTCCACGGCGAAGTCGTGAGCCTCGGCATGCGCGCCGCGCTCGCCCTCTCCCGCAAGCACTGCGGGCTCTCCGCCGATGCCGAGCGCGAGGTGCTGGACACCCTCGCCGCCCTGCACCTCCCCCTCACCCTGCCCGCGCAGGTAGACCCGCAGACTGCCCTTGCCCACACCAAGACCGACAAAAAATTCCAAGGCGGCTCCATCCGCTTCGTCCTCCTCCGCGACCTCGGCACTCCCGAACTCTCCCGAAAGGTGACGCAGATGGATTTGGCGGAAGCCATGCACCACCTCACCACCCCTTTCTCTTAAAACTTCCTGCGCCGTAGGCGCACTAACTTCCACTTCGTACATCGTACATCGTAAATCGTACATTCTTATGACTGACCCCAGAACAACACAATTAGCGCAAAATCTCATTTCTCACTCCTGCCACGTTCAGCCGGGAGAGCACGTGCTCATCGAAATCATCGATGCGCCTGATGAAATCGCCATCGAACTCATCCGCGCCATCCGCGCGGCGGGCGGACACCCGCATGTGAACCTGCGCCACACCCGCGTGACCGCCGAGATGTTTGCGGGCGCCACGGACGAGCAGTACAGCTCCATCGCGGGCTTTGAACTGGCGGAGATGAAAGCCATGGATGCCTACATCGCCATCCGCGGCGCAAGCAACAGCTTTGAGAACTCCGCCGTGCCCTCCGAAAAGATGGCACTGGCGCAGAAGCACATGAAAGACGTGCACCGCCAGCGCGTGTGCTACACCAAGTGGTGCGTGCTGCGCTGGCCCACCCCCAGCATGGCACAGAGCGCGGGCATGAGCACCGAGGCCTTTGAAGAGTTCTACTTCCGCTGCTGCCTCGCGGACTACGGCAAGCTCCGCAAGGCCATGGACAAGCTCAAGGCCAAGATGGAGGCCACCGACAAGGTGCACATCGTCGGCCCCGGCACGGATCTCACCTTCTCCATCAAGGGCATGCCCGCCATCCCCTGCGACGGCGAGCTGAACATCCCCGACGGCGAAGTCTTCACCGCCCCCGTGCGTGACTCCGTGAACGGAACCGTGCACTACACCGCCCCCACCGTGTTCCAAGGCATCCCCTTCGACGGCATCCGCCTCACCTTCAAGGACGGCAAGATTGTGGAAGCCCACTGCAACGGCGACGAAACCGCCCTGAACAAGATTCTCGACTCCGACGAAGGCGCACGCTACATCGGCGAGTTCGCCCTCGGCGTGAACCCCTTCATTCTGGAGCCCATGCGCGACATCCTCTTCGACGAGAAGATTGCCGGCTCCTTCCACTTCACCCCCGGCAACGCCTACGAAAACTGCGACAACGGCAACCGCTCGCAGGTGCATTGGGACCTCGTCTGCATCCAGCGCGCCGACTACGGCGGCGGTGAAATCTATTTCGATGACGTCCTCATCCGCAAGGACGGCATCTTCGTCGACCCGGAACTCGCCGACCTCAACCCCGCCATGTAAAAATTCCGCGCGGCTCCGCCGCGCCTAACTGAAAAATCGTACATCGCAAATCGTACATTCCATGAAAGATCCTCGTTATCAGCAACTCGCCGAACAAATCGTCGGCTATTCCGTCCATGTGGAGCCCGGTGAACACGTCAACATCCGCGCGGCGGGCATCCCCGAAGCCATGGTCGTCGAACTCATCCGCGCCGTCCGCGCACACGGCGGGCACCCGCATGTCGAACTGACCCAGAGCCTCGTCACCCGCGAGCTTCTGCGCGGTGCCACGGAAGAACAGTATGAGCTCGAAAGCCGCTACCGCATGCAGCGAGCGGAGGACATGGACGTCCACATCTCCTTCTACGCCGACGACAACACCTTTGAGACCGCCGATGTGCCCGCCGACCGCATGAAGATTGTCAACAAGGCCTTTGCGCCTGTCTCCAACTTCGTGTGCAACAAGCGCAAGTGGACCGTCCTCGCATGGCCGACCCCGAGCATGGCGCAGGCCGCCGGCATGAGCACGGAAGCCTTCGAGGACTTTTATTTCCGCTGCTGTCTCGCGGACTACGGCAAGCTGAAGGCGGCTATGTTGAAGCTCAAGGCCATGATGGAGAGCACCGACAAGGTGCATATCGTCGGCCCCGGCACGGACCTTACGTTCTCCATCAAGGGCATCAAGGCCATCCCCTGCGCGGGCGAGTGCAACGTGCCCGACGGCGAGGTCTACACCGCCCCCGTGCGCGACAGCATCAACGGCACCCTCACCTACAACGCCCCGAGCATCTACAACGGCATTCCCTTCGACGGCGTGAGCTTCCGCTTTGAAAACGGCAAAATTGTGGAGGCCCACTGCAACGGCGACGAGAGCAAGCTCAACGCCCTGCTCGACACGGACGAAGGCGCACGCTACATCGGTGAGTTCGCCCTCGGCGTGAATCCCTTCGTGCTGCAGCCCATGCGCGACATCCTCTTCGATGAGAAGATTGCCGGATCCTTCCACTTCACCCCCGGCCAGTGCTACGAAGAAGCCCCCAACGGCAACGACTCTTCGATTCACTGGGATCTCGTCTGCATCCAGCGAGCCGAATGCGGCGGCGGCGAAATTTATTTTGATGATGTGCTCATCAGAAAAGACGGCATCTTCGTCGACCCGGAACTGGCAGATTTGAACCCGGCCATGTAAAAATACCCGCGCCGCAGGCGCACGAATTTCCCAATTTGTAATTTGTAAATTGTCATTTGTAATTCCCCATGTTCGCTCGCACTCTTCGCCTTTTCTTTTACCTCGCGCAACTTCTGCTCCTTGTCGCCTACATCGGCTATTGGGGCGCAGACCGATTCGAGGTGAAGCAGGCGGAGCTGCCTGCGGACACGCTGAAGGGCGCGGGATCGCTGAAAATCGCCTTCTTCAGCGACCTGCACAGCAGCAAAGGACACTTTGAAACAGTCGTCAGGGAAATCGAGCA
Source organism: uncultured Verrucomicrobiales bacterium (assembly GCA_937893015.1). GTDB lineage: Bacteria > Verrucomicrobiota > Verrucomicrobiia > Verrucomicrobiales > Akkermansiaceae > Akkermansia. The sequence continues at coordinate 13,465 of CALBJX010000044.1, forward strand.
AGCGAAGCCTGACCTCATCATCTTCGGCGGTGATTTCGTGTGGGCGCTCGGGCGCTTCGGGCACACACGATGGGCGGTGGAAGGGCTCAAAAAGCTCCGTGCCGTCGCCCCCGTGTATGCCATTCTCGGCAACCAGGACTACGAGATGCTGCCGCAGGTGGAGCGCATCTTCACCACGGCGGGCGTCACCCTGCTCCGCAATCAGGCGGTCGATTGGACAGCCCCCAACGGCACCATCATCCGCCTTGTCGGGCTCGGCGACTGGACGGAGGGGGATGAGAATCCCGCTGCCTGCCTGAGCGAGGGCGACAGCGAAGAAAAGCCCGTGCTCCTCCTCTCCCACAATCCCGAGAGCCGCCACGACCTCGGCGACTATGACTGGGACCTCATGCTCAGCGGCCACACCCACGGCGGCCAGCTCGGCATCCCCTTCACCGACACATACATCTGCTTCCGCTCCGACATGCCCTGCGGGCTCTACTCCTATGACCGCAACCGCCGCATTTACGTCTCCAAAGGTATCGGCGGCAGCATGGGCATGCGCTTCTTCTGCACCCCCGAGCTGGTCATTCTGGAGCAGAAGTAAATAAATCCGTTCCCCACAAAAGGCGCAGGGAACGGATTTGGGTTCAGATAACACGAAGAAAGCCTTAATGCGCGTACATTGCCGAACCGCCCATGGAGCGGGAGGTCTGCACTTTGTCACTTTCCTGAATGATGGTGGAATGGGTGCCGCGCAGGGGCTTGAGAGGAGCGGGGACAGCCGCGGGGGCAGCGGTCTTGGGCTGCGGGACGGGTGTTACCTTTGGCTGCGGAGTAGGCTTGGGTGCCGGTTTCGGTTTAGCTGCGGGGGCCGCTGTTTTGGCGGGCTGCGCGGGGGCAGGAGCTGCCACCGCATGTGCTACGGGGACTGCGGCGGCGGGCGGCGGAACCACCACCTTCTGCTGCATGCAGGAAGCAAGAGCGACTGCTGTTGTCAGGAATAGGATTCGTTTCATTGTCATTGTGGGGTACTGATGTTTTTGCATTCCCGCAGTAGAGCTTGCAGGGCTTGCTCTACTGAAGCTTTGAGCTGACTTTCGGCCTGTGCACACGCCTTCGAGGAGCACTCCTCCTCATGCCATGCGGTCGCATGGCCGTGGGCTTCACCACGTTGAGATGCCACAATGCCACCTGTGGTCACATCGATGAGTTTCAGGGTATACGCAATGTCCACAGTGCGCATGAACTTGGTGCGTCCCGCCGTGGCGAAGTGGCGGGAAGTACTGCTTTCTTCAGCCTTGCTGACGCTGACATCCACCACAAAATCCGCCGCTTTCACGCCCTTTGTCTTGGCTTTTTCCTCACGACGGGCATTGCCTTGGGCGGCCACGCTGCGCTCAATCTCATCGGCAGCAGAGCTGCGGTCCAACAGCACAAAAGTCTTATCCCGCCCGATGGCATTCTGCATGAGGGCGTCGCAGGATGCACCCAGAGCCTGCGCCACGGCAGGGCTGAGAGAACCATAGGAAAAAGCCTCTTGCCATGCCGCCGCACTCGGCAGCGTGAGGGCGATACGCTTAGCAAAAATATCCGCAGGAGGACAAATCTGCGCCTCCACCGTCACCCGGAACAGGCCGTCTGATGCGCGTTCTTCCGTCATCACGCGGCAACTCTTCACCACGCCGTCAAAGGAGATACCGCCGACAACACCCTTTCCGTCCGTGGTGGGGTTCTTGCCGCCGGGTACACCGATAATTGATTTGGCGACATCCACGCCGCAAACCTGCGACACCGCTTGGGAGACGGCCTCTTGGTAGGCGTCCTCATGCGTCTTGCCGTAACCTGTTGCCTTGGTCATTTCCACGGCTTGTTTAGTCGGAGAGGCATGCTCAGCGGGTACGGATTCCGCGGCACCATCACAGCCGCCCAGCAGGGAGCCCAGTAGCAACGCTGATAAAAGAATCTTCATGGTACCATTTACTTGTTGATGATTTTCTTCTGCTGCATCTTGAGCAGAATCTCTCGGGCGATTTCATCCGTCATGCACTGCATGGTGGTTTTCTTTGCATCCAGCTGAGAGTTGGATTTCTCTTTCAGCGTGGTGGGTTTCAGCGCGACAACGGGCTTCAGCGCATACTTGCCGTTCTTGTTGTCCAGTTTGTAGACATTGCCCGTCACGGTGGCGGCGGCTTCCCACTGTCCGCCGACCTCATGCGGATTCTCCGCGTCGAAGCAGCCGACAATCACATACTGAATCTCGGCATCTTCCTCGGCAATAGCGGCGGCAATCTCCTTCCAGAGAGCGGGGGTGGGCTTCTTGCCCGCGCCCATCACCTCATCGATTTTGGCGGCACTCTCCAGCGTCATGGAAAGATCGACCACCTCTTCAAAGCCCTTGTCGAGCAGCACGGCGGAAAGCCCGTCATTGAACTCGCTCTTGGCGACATCATCCAACTCATAGCTCTGTGCATCCGCCTTCTGTGTCACGGCCGTGCCGGCGGTCTTCTTGGCGTGGGTCTTCTTCGTCTCCACCACAGCATCCGCGCTGTCGGTGGAAGCCTCTGTCACGGAAGCCTCAGAGGAAGCCTCGCCCGTTTCCTCGGCGCTGACCTCCGCCCCGAACACGGTGTTCGCAGCAATGCGACGAGCAGTGAACAGCACCGCCACCTTCACATCGTTAAGCTGCACATCGGAACCCGCGGCCTTCATGCTCTGAATCTTGTCCATCATCGCCACATCATCGATGTTGGCTTGGAACTTCACCACCACACAGTCGCCCGTGTCCTTCGGCTCAAAGCCTGTGTTGGTGCAGATACCCAACAGCTCCTGATACACGGCAGGCTTGCGCTCGTTGAAGGCCTGACGGGCGCTGTCTGACTGACGGGCCATCAGGTTATCCAACGCTGCATGAAAGGCGGTTTCCTTTGCTTTGGCAAAAGCAGCGTCACGAGATGCGGCGTCCTTGGGCGCATAGTCTTCCACACCCGTGCCCGTAAGCACCAGAGGAGCAGAGAAAGCGGGGGCAGACAGAGCGACTGCCAACAACATGGTTTTCCAATTCATTTTCATGGTAAGTATTATTTTTTCTTGGGAGAAGGGGTGAAAATGCGGGTATCATCCACGGAACTCATGAGAATCCATTTCTTGGAGCCGGGGTCCTTTTTGAGTTTCTCCGTCGCGTTGACCAGCATCTCATAGCTCGCAGCCTGATAGTAAATCCAGGGCGTACCCAGCTTGACATCCGGGGTGTAGAGAGCATCGACATTGCCGAAAAGACGGTCGCGGAAAGCCGTTTTACCCGCCGGGTCTTGCATCTCCAGCTCACACCCCGCCACAAAAGCGAGCTGATTCTGGTGCTTGTTGACTTTTTTCACAACCTGCGTCACAAACTTCGGCAGGTAAATATTCAGCACGCAATCGGGACGCCGCAGCACGAACGCCCCGCCCGCGCTCTTGCCCTCGCGGCGGGCCTCGTTGGTATCGACGGCGGCGCGGCGTTTCAGCTCATGCACATTGCTCAGGTTCTCGCGCATGCTGCAATACACTTGATCGTTGCCGCCGGAATAGGGCAGCACGGGCACGCCGAGTTTTTCGTAGAAAACAGCACTGATGAGTGAGGAGTAGTAGGACTTGAGGGAGGGTCGCAGGGACGCGGGCGTATCGCGCAACAACTCCTCTCCCAAGCGAATCTCACCGATGCCGATGGTGAAGGAGGGGGAGAAGGTCGAGCAGGGTTGTTTGACAATCTTCATGAATTCGGGGAGCAGGTTCTGCTCGTAGAGATGTCTCAGGCAAGCATGCTTGTGCTCCTCGCTCACCTCTGTGCCCCGGACGACATCAATCAGTTGGATGCGTCCCGGCAGCATGGCGGCGATGCGGCGGTCCGCGAAGTTGCAGAGAATGACATCGAAGCCGACCTCCGCTATGATTTTGGTGATGGTGCTGCCTTTGACAAAGGGCAGTTGCTGCGTCTCCACATGCTCATAGTTAATGGCACAGGCCACACGCCACGCCTCACCGCTGCGCGTGCCGCTTTCCGTCTCCGAGACCAAGCGGTCGACCAGCCGCTCACCCCCGGCCTTACCCTCCGCCGCCACGGCTTCCGTCATCTGACGTGTCAGTTCGGACGGCACTTCGATTGAATAGCCGTCCCCGCGGATTTCCCGCCGATCACCGAAGCGATGACCGACGGGAAACTGCGCGGCAATTTCCTCCTCGTTCTGCGTACCATAATACCACATGCCGGAGAATTGCACACCATCAAAGGGAACAGGGGCCTCCTCCGCTGACAATGTTCCGCCGACAAAGAACGCACACAGCGCAGAAAAAAGAAGAAAATGTTTCATGTTACATCATTGATTGTTATCGGGCCATGGAGCTCAACACGGAAAAGAAAGGTTGGGCAACGCCCGGCAGAATCTTCTCAGCTTCGTTTTTAAAGAAAGGAAAACGACTGAAACGATTTGGCGACGGAAGCCGCGGCCTTGGCGGCCTGAGCCTTCACATCGGGCAGCTGCTTGCGGGAGGGCAGCTTGATACCGGCCACGGTGTCCGCGTGTTCCTGCCACATTCCCTTGATGGTTTCCTGTTCCGTCAACTCTTCAGGCAGCCCCGTCAGGAAGTACACAATCGGGCGGAACTGCACACCCAACGCCGCCTTATCGAGCGCGGAGGCACTCTCCATGCCCTTGACGAGAGCCGCACTTTGCGTCGTTGCTTTCAGCACCAGTTCGGCTTCCTTGAGCTGCGCATCCTGCAACAGGCCGTAGCTTTCCGCAATCTTGGTGTTGGCACCTTCGACATGCTGCATGGCAGCCAGCACCAGCTTATCACCCTTGGCGTTCTGTGCGGCAATAGCGGCGTTGGCATTTCCGGCCATGGCGGCCATCTCATTATTGGCCTCCTTCACGAAGTCATCCACGCCCTTCGTTTCCTCAATAGCCTTGCTGATGGTATCCATGTCGGGCTTGTTATGCAGGTTCGTCAACTGAGCCTGCACGCCGTCCATCATATCCTTTGCCTTGTCGGCAATGTGCTTTGCCTTTTCGTATTCATCACCGGCCTGCTTGGCGTCAGCAATGGCCTGTGCATCCAGCTGCAAGGCTTCCAAAGCGGCCATGCGAGACCTCAACAGAAGCTGGGCGGACTGCCCATACTCGGCCATCATGCCGTCCTGAGCCTTGGCGACAGCACTCAGGCCGGGGATGGAGGAAACATCAACGCTACGCACCTGACTCACCACGGAGCAGGAATTCAGGTACAGCGGAGCCGCGAGCATCAGCGCGGCGAACACATACGGAGTGATTTTCATGGTTAGATATCGTTTTTAGAGATTACACGAGTTCAAATGAGATGCATTTTACATTTCATTGTCTCTCGATGTCGCCATTCAAGCAAAATAATATCTCCCCGTCAAGATTTTTGTATATCTTTTTGCGCTTTTTGTCATTTTTCACCTTGACTACATCTCCTTTCGATACTACCATACACTCATGAGCGACACTTCACAGGGAGAAGCAGCGAAAAAAAGCGGGAAACAGGAAGGTGAGGGTGAAGAGAAGGCACCCGTTATCCGCATGATGCTGAAAAACAGGGAGTACCGCAAGCTGTGCAACGCAGCACGCGCCTGTCGCTGCACACCCGAGGAGCTGGTGGAGCGTTGTGTGAAAAAGCTGCTTGATAACTGAGCAGCAAAGCCGCCTCACTCCGTTGCCGCATCGGCGGCGGGACGCAATTCTTCGGGGGTGAACATGGCGTTGAACATCTGCCCGTGCGGGGAGACGCCGAAGGGTTGCATTTCAAAAATGATGTTGCAACGGGTGTCATCGTCACCCATCTTGTGCTCGCACATCCGCCCCGATGTCCTGCGGGAAAAGTCCAGATAATAGGAAAGAACACCCAGCTCCTCGTCCCCTCGGATGGTAATACGCGCTGTTGTCTCATTCAGGCGTTCGTAGGTGTAGGTGCCGGTCAAGGGGCCGGATTCCCAATGCTCCGCATCCCTGAACAGCACCCCCCTGTACGCCAGAAAAGGAGAAACATTCATGCGCGTTTTCTCCGCTTCGGCATCAGGAGCAGCGGGGCTGTCCGCGGGGGCGGCATAGCGCTGCATCTCCGAGCGGTCCATGAGCAGGTACATGCCCGCGGGCGATTCGGGCGCGCTGCCTTTCGGGCGTTGCGTTGCCGAGAAACCGCCGCTCGGCTCCAAACGGAAGGGGACGCGGCTCCACACGTTGAGCCCGTTGTCCACAGGGAACGCCAGCATCCCCTCCGTCGGCGAGCTGAACCACAGCAGATAAGGCATACGGCGCGTCTTGGAGGCATTGGTGATGGTGAGCAAGCTCAACGCGCTGCCCTCCAATCGTTTGTAGCTATAATCGGAGGAGATATCCTCCACCTGCCATGTCGTCTCGCCGAAGGAGAAATAGTTGGGATTCAGGCGGGCGTTGATGGGCTCTCGGTCGGGGGCGAAAAAGGCGTCTTTCAAAGCATTGATGACGTCCTCCTCCGCCATCTGCTCAGTGTGCTGCAACTCCGCACGGCTCTGAAAGCAAACGTTGTCCTGCACCAGCATGTGCAGCGTGTAGCCCTCAAGCGAGCGGGGAATATCCGCAAGGGTAGCCTCCGGCTCCGGCACAGGGGCGGCGGAAGAGGTCTCCGGCTCGGGAGGTGCGGGAGCTGCGCGGAAAAGGACTCCGCCGACTGCCGCCGCGGCGAGCAGCACCAACGCCCCCACCGCCCACAGCCGGCGAGGCGCAGGGCGCAGGGCACGCTGCCACTCCGCCGCGCTGCGGAAACGGCGTTCGGGCTGCTTGCGGGTCGCCTTATATAAACTGCGGCGCAGGCGGCGGGGGAGTGCGGCGACATTTTCCGCCCCCAAGCCCTGCAAAAAGCTCATGCCCAGCGCATAGAGGTCACTCCACGGGCCGACGTTCCCCGTCTCGGAAAACTGTTCGGGCGCGGCAAACTGAGGTGTACCGACGATGGTAAGCGGGCCCGTGAAATCACCCACATGCGCCGCACCGAAATCCAAGAGCACGGGGGCATCCCCATCGCGCACCACGATGTTGGCGGGCTTGATATCGCGGTGGCACACGCTGCGCTCATGCAGATAGGCCAGCACAGAGAGTAGCGTCTCCAACATGGCTTGCAGGCGCACGGGGTCCTGCGCATGGGCGGCCAGCCATTCATCCAGCAGCTGCCCCTCCTCCAGCTCCAACACGGCGTAAGCCGTGCCGTTGGCGGGCTGCACATCGTGAATCCGCACAATATGCGGATGCCGCACACCCGCCAAGGTGCGGGCTTCATTCAGGAAGACTTCCACCGAGTGCTCAAACACCTCTTCCATCCCGGTGAGAGCCTCCACACAGCCATTCGGCAAACGGCGGCACAGCCCCTGCGGGAAATGCTCTTTCAATGCCACCTCGCGCCCCAACAGAGTGTCTGTACAGTAATAGGTGAACGCACCGCCGCCCTGCCCCAGAACGTCGATGATGACACAGTTGCCGATTTTCGCTCCGGCAGGCAACGCAGCGCGATTCATCACGCTCTCAGTATAGAAAAATTGAGCACGTCTGTCAATGGTATGTGGCTCAATACAAGCAAGTCTCGGCGCTTGACACGCGCGGGTGATATGGTAAAATGCGACGCATGAGCGAGGACGAGACGCAAAACGCTTTCAAGGAGCAGGTCAAGCAATGGCTGAAAAGCAACGGCCACAGCTACGGCTGGATGGCCGATAAGTGCGGCATCTCGGAAATCACGTTCCGCAACTGGATGTCGCAAAAGAGCATTCCCCCGCTCAAAATGAAGCTCTTGGAGCGCACCATGAACGGGCTGAAGCTGCCCGAAAGCGCCACGACCGCCGCCCCCGCTTCCGGCGTGCGTGTGGACGCCACGCTTTCCCTCACCATCCAGCTGCAGGCGGATTTGTACCGCAAGCTGGAGGCCAAGGCCGCCCAAAGCGGGCAGACCGCAGGCGACCTCATCGCCCAAGCCATCACCGCGCTGGTGGAAGAGTAAGACAAGGCGGTGACACGGCAAATGAATGTTTGTAAGGACAATGTACAAGGTACAAAGTACAAATCATTGAATAGAGTGCGGCTGAACGCCGCATGGATAGAAAAAACGGTCTGACGCATGCGTCAGACCGTTTTCCTCATTTCGCGCCGACAGGCGCGCGAATTCTCTAAATCACAAATCAAAAATCATATTTTTCTTATCACAAATGCTTACTCGGCGTCGTTGATGACATCAATCAACTCGCGCAAGCGGGGGAAGGCACCGCGTTTGAAGACAAAGCGCAGGCGCGGGAGCTCCGCAAGCCGAGGATCGGGGTCGGTGGGGTCCCCATCAACAAATTGCTGCAAGTCATTCTGCGGCATGATGTCGGCGTAGTCGCGGCGCATCCAGTCCAGCTGCTCCTCGCTGACAGGAGATACCAAACGGATGGTGATGAGCGCATCATCAAAGTAATAGGAGTGGAAGCAGCTGTAGAAACGCTCAATATGGTCCATCGCTTCCTCCGCGCTCTTGCTCACATGAAGAAGGCTCATATCCTCCGGAGAAATCAGCTTATCCGTGCAGAGCTCCTTCACCACGAAGCGAATCCAACGCTGCCAGTACATCTCACCCGTGGGATCCAGCAGCACAATGGGGAAGAGGGTTGATTTGCCCGTCTGCATGAGCGTGATGGTCTCAAAAATCTCATCCATGGTGCCGAAGCCGCCCGGGAAGGCAACCAGCGCATCCGTCTGCTTCAGCAGGTTGAGCTTGCGGGTGAAGAAATAATAAAAGTTCATCATCTTGTCGCTGTTCGCCACCACGGGGTTGGCGTGTTGCTCGAAGGGCAAGGTGATGTTCAGGCCGAAAGAGAAATGTTCCGTTGCGCCCTCGTTGCAGGCCTGCATAATCCCGGGACCGCCGCCCGTGATGACCATATAGCCCAAACTGGCAGCGCGCCGCCCGAAGTCTACGGCAATTTTGTAGCTGGGGTCGTCCTGCGGTGTGCGAGCGGAACCGAAGCAGGTAATCTTGCGCACGTTGCGGTAGGGGTGGAACATTTTATCCGCTTCATACAACTCAGCCATCGACTTGGCCATGATTTGCAGGTCGTGATCCTCCAACGCACCCGAGGTGGCGGCATTCATCACCGTATCAAGCATGTTGAGGATCACATCCGGCGAATGATCACCGCAGAAACGGCGGGAAAGATCAAACAAATAAGCATCGAGCACCGGATTCCCCGTGCCCGCAGGAATCGTCAGCGGGGCGAGCGATTCCGCGCGGCTGTTGATATCGCGTGCGGCAAGATAAGCGGGAGTTGTCATACAACTATCATGCACCGCCGGGGGCGGGATGTCAAGAAGATGTGGCAACGTGATGAGGAATTTGAGATTTTTGATTTGTTATAGACGCAACCATGTGCGCTTTCCGAATCAAAAATTCCTTGACTTTTCCCCTGCGCCCTCCTACCATGCCCGCACCCTATGAATGCACAAAAACTCTACAACGAACTGTATGAGGCCATCTTCGACCTCAACGAAACCCGCGCCCGCGAGCTGATAGCACAGGGGGTAGACATCAACGCCGGAGGCATGGGGTTCTCCCTCCTGTATGCCATTGCGGACGAAGGCTGCGATGAGGCCGTCCGTCTCTGTCTGCAACTGGGCGGCGACCCGCGCACGGAAGAGGAAGGCGGGGACGGCTACACCATGGTGTACTACCTGATACTCGGCTGCCGCGTCGGCCTTCTGTGCGAACTTATCGACCGCGGCATCATCACCGTGGACGAGCCCAACAGCCGCGGCACAACACCGCTCATGTGGTGTTGCGGGGCCACCTTCTGCGAGGAGATGACACAGGCACTCTTGGCACGAGAAGCGGATGTACACCGCACGGACAAGGACGGCGTGAACGCCTTCGGCTATGCGCTGAATCCCTACGAATGCCCCTGCGAGCACTTTCCCCTGCTGCTGAATGCGGGAGCTGACATCAACTCCCGCGATGAGGAGGGCCGCACCGCCGTGATGGTCTACGCTCTCGGCGAGAATGAGGACCCGAACTATATCCGCTTCTTCCTCGAACACGGCGCGGATGTCAACCTGCGCTCCCCCGAAGGCAAGACCGCCCTTGACTATGCCTATGATAATCTCGCCCGCAACCGAAGCGGGGAGCACACCGGCATGAACGAGGCGCGGATTCTCGAGATGATAGACCTGCTGAAATCGTACGGAGCGGCGACAAGTCCGACATCCGAAGGAGCCTGACGGCCGTAAAGTCCGTCCTTCGGATTTCGGACTTGGCAAAGATTAGTCTTGCCATCTATCGGTTGGGGGTGTACCATCTCCGCCCATGAAAGCGCTTGTCAAGACAAAGGCCGATAAAGGTCTGGAGTTGATGGACGTGCCGATGCCCGAAGTCGGCCCTAACGACGTCCTCATTAAGATTTACAAGACAGCTATCTGCGGCACGGACCTGCACATCTGGAACTGGGATCCGTGGGCGCAGCAGACGATTCCCGTCGGCATGCATGTCGGTCATGAGTACTGCGGCATCATCGAGAAGGTCGGTTCCGCCGTCACGGAGTACAAGGTCGGCGAGGTCGTCTCCGGCGAGGGCCACATTGTCTGCGGGCACTGCCACAACTGCCGCCGCGGCCTCTTCCACCTCTGCCCCAACACGCAGGGCGTGGGTGTGAACCGCCCCGGCGCATTCGCCGAATATCTTTCCATCCCCCAGAGCAACGTCATCCGCATCCACAAGGACATGCCGATGGAGATTGCTTCCATCCTCGACCCCTTGGGCAACGCCACGCACACCGCCCTCTCCTGGGACCTCGTGGGTGAGGATGTGCTCATCACGGGCGCGGGTCTCATCGGTTCCATGGCCGCCGCCGTCTGCAAGAAGGCCGGTGCCCGCACCGTCACCATCACCGATGTGAGCGACTACAAGCTCGGGCTTGCCAAGACCATGGGTGCCGACCGCACCGTCAACGTCATCGGCGGCGACAGCATCGACCAAGCGAAGGCCGACCTCGGCATCACGGAAGGTTTCGGCGTTTGCCTTGAAATGAGCGGCGCCCCCGCCTGCCTCAAAGACATCATCAAGCACTCCTCCTACGGCGCCTGCATCTCCCTGCTCGGCATCCAGCCCGGCGGCAGCGGCATCGACTGGAACACCTTTGTGTGGAAGGGCCTCAAGATGAAGGGCATCTACGGCCGCGAAATGTTCAGCACATGGCAGAAGATGGACGCCATGCTGCGCTCCGGCCTCGATGTCTCCCCCATCATCACCCACCGCCTCGACTACCGCGACTTCAAGGACGGCTTCGACGTCATGAACTCCGGCAAGTCCGGCAAGGTCGTGCTGACCTGGGCTGAGTAAGAATGTTCCCTGAAATAATTGCGCGGCTCCGCCGCGAGATAACGAAAATGGTCTGACCGATGGTCAGACCATTTTATTTCACTGCGGACAAAGCCGCAAAACTGCTGACGACAGATGCTGCCGACCTCACGTGCTCCTCATCGCCCTGCCCGTTGGTCGTGGATGATGCCATCGGCCATATTGCGGACAGTTTCCTCCAGAATGTTGGAGAGGTGGCTGCCGCTGCGGAAGTCCGCAGGGGCGAAGAAATCCACGCGGTGCTGGTCAGCCTTCAGGCCGTAGCACTTGCGGAAACTGCGGCGCGTCTCATCCTCGGGGTTGTACACGGCGACACTGGTGCCGCCCTGCTGGCGCATGACGGTGAAACAAGGCACATCCGTGGGGCCGTCGCCGATGTAAATCATGTGGCCGAAGGGGATGGGGCGCAGGTCGTCGTCCACATGTTCGTTGACATCCTCAGTGTAATCCAGCATGCCCTTGTTGATGCGGAAGAGGAACTGCGTCTTCGTGGTGTGGGAGATGACACGCTTGGGGAAGTTGATGCAGCCGTTGCGCTCGGAGAACTCACAGGCGAACACTTCGCGCATGTAAGGACGGATGACGGAGCCGTCGATGATGCTCTTGATACCGCTGGAGATGATGTAGTACTCCACATGCACGCCCGCGAACCGCTGCTCGCGGGTGAGCGCACGCTCCTCGAATTTTTCGAAGAACTCGGGAATGCCCTTGAAGAAGGTGAGCTTTTTGCCGAGCTCCTTCAGGCGGGCGTTGCTCACGCCGTCGATGGAGAGCTCATCGAGGAGCTCCTTCATGTAGCTCAGCTCGCCGTCCCATCCCTCCTCGCGGCTGCGGTCGTTGCACTTCTGCCAGAACAGCGCGGCATCAATCCCGAACTCGGGGAAGATGGTGTCCTCCTGCATGTTGTGCGGAGAAAGCGTCTGGTCGAAGTCAAAAATCAACGCAATCGTGTTCTGCGGAACAGGCATGGCGAGCTGAGTGATAGGAAATTACTTCGTCTCAGGGGCAGGCGCGGGAGCCTCGGGCGCGGATTTGCCGAGGTAGTCGGGCAATTGCACGCCGACGCTGGAGGCGAGCTCATGCAGCGGCAGGGTGCCGGTGACGAGGTTCTGGACAAAACCGCCGACGCTGCCGCTCTTGGAATCGCCGCCGCCCATGACCACCACCTTGTCGAACGTAAGGCCCTTGACGGCCCCGGCCTGCGTGGCAACAATCTGCGGGAGCTGTTCCGTGACAAGCAGCCCACTGGCAGCGCGGGCATCCCCCGCAGCGGCCACAATCTGGCGGAAACCGGTGGCCTTGGCCTCGAGAGCAGCCTGAATGGCAGCAGCCTGACCGCGACCGACAAGCTCCAGACCTTCACCTTCGGCCTTCTTCTTGAGGAGGAGGGCGTCCGCCTCACCCTTGGCGAGCTTGATGGCGGCGTTACCTTCGGCTTCCTTCTCGATGACGAGGGCATCGGCGCGGCCCTGCTGCTCGCGGACGAGCACGGCGGCCACGGCTTCGGCGGCAATCTCCTGCTTGCGCTTGGCGATTTCCGCCGCCACGATTTCGTTGGCGGTCTGCGTGGCGCGTTCCAGTTCGGCACGCTTCAACTCGGCTTCGCGGTTGGCGATGTAGCCGGCCTGCTCGGCCTGGGCGGCCTGTTCCTTCTCGGCCACGACGGCGATACGCTGGGCTTCTGCCTGGCGCACCTTGAGTCGGGCGTTGGAGTCGGCCACCTTCATGGCAGCTTCGTTGTTACCTTCCACGGCAGCGGCGTTGGCCATGGCCACCTGCACGGTCTGGTCGCGGAGGGCTTCCGCCTTGCCGATTTCACCGCGGCGGGTTTCTTCCGCCACCTTAATCATGGCGTCGTTGATGGCGCGGGCAGCGGCTTCCTGACCGAGGGCGGCGATGTAGCCCGAGGCGTCGCGGATATCCGTGATATTGGCGTTGATGAGGTAGAGACCGACCTTGTGGAGTTCCACATCCACACCGCCCGTGATGCCCTTGATGAGCTTCTCGCGGTCGGCGTTGATTTCTTCAATGGTCAGGGAGGCGATCACCACACGCATCTGGCCCATGATGATTTCGGAGGCGAGGTCGCGGATGTCCTGGCGGGAACGACCCAGCAGACGGCTGGCGGCGTTCTGCATGATTTCCGGCTGCGTGCTGATGCCCACGATGAAGGAGGAGGGCACATCCACGCGGATGTTCTGGCTGGAGAGCGCCCCCTTCAACGGCACATCGATGTTGATGGGGTTCAGGTCCATGAACGCGTAGCTCTGGATGATGGGCATGATGAAGGTGGCACCGCCGTGGATGCACTTGGCGGAGCGCCCTGCGCCCACGTTACCGTAGACGATGAGAATCTTGTCCGAGGGGCACATCTTGTAGCGGCTGAAGAGCCACGCCACGAGGCCGAGCAGGAACAGGGAGAGGACGAGAATGCCCGCCACGGAGGGGGCTGCGGAGGCGAGATACGGAGTCATATCGTTTGGTTTGGTTTTGGGGTGTTAGGGAATATCAGTTGAGAGCTTTGACCGTCAGCTGCTGCGGGGTGGCGGCAGTGACGACGATGGGGGTCTGCGCGGGGAGGGGGGCGTCGCCCTCCTGCACGGCAGGCATGGTGATGAGCTGCCCCGCGGACACCTGCACCTGCCCGCCCGTCTCACCCTTGGCGGGGATGGTGACATAGACGGTGCCGGTCTTGCCGACGAGGGAGGAGGCGTTGAAAACGACCTCACTCTTGAGCGAGTAGATGGCGCGGATAAGGAAGGCAACGATGAAGAACATCGCCACGCCCGATGCCACGGCAGACAGGGCGGAAACGAGCACACTGCAACCCGCAGCCGCCGGAATGAAGCCGCCCCAGCCCATGCCGAGGAAGAAGCCCACGATGGCGCGCAGGGAGAAAATACCGGCATCGCCGTCCCCCGTGTCGGAATCCACGGCGGAGAGGTCGCCGTCCGCATCAGCCTCCACCCCGGCGAAGAGGGAGATGATGGTGATGAGGGCGGCGATGGCGGTGCTGACCCAGGCAACGGCGCAGAAAATACCGCGCACGGAATCGAAATCCGGCGTAAAGGCAGCCGTGTCGATATCTGCAAGAGGAAGGAGTAGGGTGTGTATCATGGTTGGGGTGGGGCTTTGTTAGTCCCCTTGGCTCCACATTACCCCATTACGCGCGCGTTGGCAAGGAAAAACGAACGGACGAGAGAGACAAATGAGGATTTGTAGGGATGTACGATTTACGATGTACGATGTACGAAGTCAAA
>CALBJX010000045.1 GCA_937893015.1 uncultured Verrucomicrobiales bacterium
CGCCTAAATTTGACTTCGTACATCGTACATCGTAAATCGTACATCCCTACAAATCGCTCATTTGTACCTCTGCTGAAAAAAAGTTCAAGAAAAGTGGAACTTTCTTTACTTTGTTGAAATGCGTTTATTATCAAGCGTTTGTATTTTGTGAAGTATAGTGTGAGAGTCTAGTGTGAGAGTTATATGTGAGAGTATACTCCACAAATTCAGTTGACAGTATAACATTTATCTGTTATTCTCCGCCTGTCGCCGCCGCAAGGGGGCGTCAAACCCATAAACAAACACGATTATGAAAAAGACTCTCTGCACTCTTCTGGCCTGCCTGACCACCACCGTGACGATGGCTGCCGGTACGGACTCTTTCTCCGACCTCCCCGCCGTTTCCGCCAAGCGCCTCAGCGGTTCCATCACCGCCGGCTTCGATACGCTTGCCAATGACCGCGGCGTGGTGCTCTCTCACTCCGTGGTGGGTGGTGACGGCTCTCCCTTCGGTGCCCTCAAGCTCAACTATGACTTCGGCAAGGAAGGCAAGTGGAGCTGGGACAGCATGATTTACTACCGCGATTCCACCTCCGGCCACCGCCTGTACAGCAACCCCAACATCGGCCCCACCTATGCCGGTTATCTGGCGATGCAGATGGGCATCTCCCCCTCCTCCCCCGCCTTTGCTCCCACGGTGAATGCCTTGACGCACCGCCCCGTGAAGCAGGCCAACTGCGAGCCCGAGTTCGTGGTGCAGAATGCCGTGAAGTACACGAATGACAAGTGGAACGTGGCCTTCGGTCACTCCTTCATCCGCGGCGGTATTCTCGGCGTGATGGCCAAGCACTTCCGCAAGCAGGGCAGCTCCGTGGTGAACGAGTTCTACGTGGCTCCCGAATGGACGCCCGCCAAGTGGATGTCCGCCGGTGTGGCGATTCGCTACAGCGCCTCCGGTATCACCGGTTGGTGGTTCGAGCCCAATGTGACCTTCAAGGCCCCCCTCTACATGGAAGGCGACAAGGTGAAGGTTGCCGCCGTGGCTAAGTTCGCCATGGCCGCTACCTCCGACTACTTCGATAACACGGACTCCGCCTGCAACAACGGCTCCCAGTCCTACTACATCAAGCTCAGCACGCCTTGGTTCGTGACGGACAATGTCATCCTGACTCCCGGTGTGGGCTTCCACTGGCTGGGCAAGGGCGCGATCCACTGCAACAAGCGCAGCAGCTACGCGATTGCGACGGGCAACCACTCCTACGTGCCCTTCCGCAACTTCGCCGTCGTCGGCACCTTCGCCGCGACGTATCAATTCTGATGATTTAATACAATCATCGTTCCGAGTAAGGGTGCACCCCGGGTGGGGTGCACCCGTTTTCGGTAAGGAGGGCCGCGAGACAAATGGGGATATGCCGGGCGGTCGAAAGGGAGACTGCGTGTGCCTGACGGCGCGGGTTTTAGCCAAATGGTCTGCAGCGGCGACGGCACATTCTACCTCCTTCGTCCATTCTATGCCATACTCGGTGCTTGCATCCGCGCACGTCTTGCGCATATACTGACAACACGCATGAAACTCATCCGCCGAAACCTGAGCCTGATGCTCGCGCTGCGCTACCTGAACCCGCTGCGCACGATGTTTTCCATTATCACTCTCATATGCCTCGGGGGTGTGGCATTGGGCGTCATGGTGCTCATTGTGGTGCTCTCCGTCATGCAGGGCTTGCAGCAGGAGATGGAAAGCCGCGTGCTCGCCTTCGCTCCGCATTATGTGCTTGCCCTTACAGACGGGGCCCAGCGCGTGAGCCTTGCCGATGATCAAGTCGATTGGCAACAGGTGGAGGCGGATATTGCCAAGCTCCCCACGGTGGTGAGCGTCTACCCGCAGCTGGAGAATGAAGCCTTTGCCCAGAGCGATGCGGGGCGCATGACCGTGCATTTCAACGCTGTGGAACCCCACAACGAGGGACAGGTGGCACCGCTCGCGGAGATGCTGCGCGAGGGCTCATTTGATTTCGGCGAAGGGCTCGACCAAGAGTGTGTCGTCTCTGCGATGACGGCGGCCTCTCTCGGTTTGGCGGTAGGCGATAATCTGCACCTGACCCCCGTCGGCAGCTTGGATGAGGTGGCGGGCATTTACGCCATGATTCAGAGTCCGCTGCTGACACAGGAAAAGGCCTTCGTGAGCGCTGTGCCGCTCCTGTTTGAGGGGGCAACGGAAACGGAGCAGGGCTCGATGCCTGATGCGCAGAAGCGTGAGACTGCGTTTAACACCATCGTTTCCCTGGATGCCTCCAAGCTCCGCGAGAGCGAGAAGGCGCAGCTGGCCGTACTGATTACCCTGCTCACCGAGCATCGCGAAACGCCCTTTACCGCAGAGGAAAAACAGCGCTGGGAGACAGCCTGCAAAACTCTTGCCGAGCTGGATCGCGACCGCGAGGACGGCAAGGCCGTGAAGAGCATCAACGAGATGGTCATGCCTATCGACCTCCGCATCATCGGCATTTACCAGCCGCCGGAGAACATGCCCGGCCCGAATGTGTATCTGCCCCTGCAAATCGCGCAGGATGTGATGGGGTACTCCGCCGATGGCGTGAACCGCGTGCAGGGGCTTTGCGTGCGTGTGGCGGATGCCAATAACCCCGGCGATATCGAGTCGCAGATGATGATGCATCTGCCTGTGCTCAGCCCGCGGGAAGACGAGCCCTATGCCGCGGATTGGTTCATTGCACCATGGACGCGCAGCTTTGAGCAGTGGTACAAGCTCATTGCCAACGAACGCGTGATGATGAGCTTTGTCCTCTCCATCATCTCCCTCATCGCCAGCTTCTGCATCATGGCTGTCATGTTCACGATGAGCATGCAGCGCAAGCGCGAAATCGCCGTGTTGCAGGCCATGGGGGCCACGCCCGCCAAGATTATGGGTATTTTCGCGTGGCAGGGTGTCATCATCGGCGCTGTGGGTGCCGTGGCGGGCATCGGGCTTGCGTTGTTGGTGCTCTATTACCGCTTGGAGCTGCAGGCTGCTTTGGCGAGCATCGGCATGGATCCGTTCCCCATGCAGGCCCACGGCATCACTCTGCCTGCGGTGTATGATCCCGCTACCTTCGTCTATCAGGCGGTGCAGGCTTTCATCATGGTGACGATAGCCTCTATTATTCCCGCCTTCTTTGTTTCGCGTCAGGACCCCGCCAAGGCTCTGCGCTCCAACTGATCGTTTTTTTGTCTGTCTCATGGAAATCTACTGGGTGAAAGATGGGCAGCGCAAGGGGCCTGCGACAGTGCCGGATATGATTTCTCTGGTGCGGCTCGGGGAGATCTCCGCGGATGCTCTCGGCTGGCATGCCGGTTGCAAGGCGTGGTTACCGCTGCGCCGATTGCCCGCTCTCGCGGATTTTCTGGAGGAGAAGCCCGCCCAACCTGAGGCAGAGCAGGGCGGGGAAAATCTGCCGCCTGTCCCGAGTGCCGATGCCGCGGATGCCCCGGCGGCGGCATTGCCCCCGTTGTCGGCTCCCACGGGGGACTCCCCCGCAGCGGAGACGCCGTCCGCGGTCATCGAGCGTATATGGCTGCCCTCTGCCTCCACGCGTTTGCTGGCGCGTATCGTCGATGTGGTGTTATATATGGGCCTCGTCTATTCCGCCATTTATGTGCAGCAGCTCCCTTACAATGAGGTGATGTTGCCTTCCTCGCCGCTTTTCTGGCTCGGCTTCATCGTGGCGGAAGCGGTGCTGCTCTCTTTCTTCGGCACCACGCCGGGCAAATCCTTCTTCGGTATCCGTCTCGTCGCCTTCAGAGAGGGGCAGACGGAGCCGCTCGGTCTGCTGCGTTCCTTCGGGCGCACGCTCATGGTTTTTGTGGGCGGCATGGGCATGATGTGCTCTTTCCTGCCCATGGTGATGTGCGGTTTCTCGTGGTGGATGCTCAAAAAGCACGGCATCACGTATTGGGACGCCCGCATGGGCACCTTTCCCGCGCAGTGTCGCCCCACGGGGCTCCCCCGCCGTCTGTTGGCCGTCATCCTCATTTTTTTCTGCATGGAGGTCGTGGGCTTCTGCCTGCAGCCTTGGCTTCCGGGGGTGATTGAGGATCTCCGCAGCCGGTCTCCCGAGACTGCGGAAAGTCTGCAGCGTCTCATGCCGGAGCTTCCTATGCCCGAGCCGACAGCAGGAAGCCTTAACGAGAAGAAGTAAGGCCCCTGCTTCTTTCCTGCATGATAATTGCCCCGCCGGACTTGCGCCCGACGGGGCTTTGCATACACGTTACAGCACAGAATTGTCTTAGAAGGAGAACACGGTCTGCACACCGAAGACGGTCTCGTCGCTCAGCGCACTGTAGGCGGGGCGGGAGATGTATTCGATGTGGGGCATGATGCGCATGTAGTCGTTGACTTGGAGATTGTAGGTAGCTTCCAGCACATACTCGCGGCGGTGGTTTTGGCCGCCGAGGGCATCACCCGTCTCTTCGTCGTAGGCACCGTAGACCGTCTGCCCCTTCACGACGCCCGCGGCGAGACCCAGGAAATCGTCTTCGCGGGAGGGGAGGAGTTTCAGGTTGAGCCCCGCGGTCAGCTCGGCGGCGGGGCTGTACTGCTGCTTGGCGGCGAACCCGGCGCGGGTGAAGACGGTCAGCTTGTCATTCACGTTCCAATCGATGCTGCCGACGATGCCTGCGCTGTCGTGGCAGCGGCCGTCGTCAAACTGCATGGCGCGGAAGTGGCGGTAGAAGGGATTGAGGCGAATCACGCCGTCGTTGTCGCCGAAAATGTGGCCGTATTCCCCCACCACGGCAAAGCCGTCGCGCTTCGACCAGCTGAAGGGATCGGTGCCCGCGGCGAAGTCGCCGCCTGTCTGCGCGGCGGCAAGCTGCACATAGTCCTTATCCGTCAGCTCGGCTTGGAAAACGGCACCGAACGCCGTGTTGCAGGAGGTGAGCGGCAGCACCTTGGAGTTGGTGAAGGCGGAGTTGCAGAAGCCGGAGAAGGTGTCGTTGGCGATGCTCACCGCATCGAAGTAGTTGGTGAGGTTCACCATGCCCGCCACGAGGCAGTAACGCTTGTGGCCCATATACTGCATGAGGGCGAGCTCGGGCAGACCGCCGTTGTGCGGTCCGAAGATATCGACGTGGGGCTCGCAGGCCGCGTTGCAGCCGCCCACCATGTCGTATTCCTCGCGCGCCGTGCGCTTGTCCAGCCCCCATGTGCCGGAAACCTCCACGCGCACCCAGGTGCCGCCGTTCGTGTCGTCCTTGATGAGACGCTGGTTCAACTGGGCATGCAGCAGGGCGTAGTTTTGGTTGTGCCCGGGAGTGCCGCCTTGGGCGCGATGCGTGCCCCAGTAGCCGTACGCCACATCCACACCCCACTGGGTGCCGTACGTTTCGTTGGCCGCCACCTTGTAGGCGGGGTCGCCTTCCTCGGGCGTGAACATATTGATGCCGTCCAGAATGTCGCCTGTGTCCGCCAACGCGGAAGCAGAGAGGAGGGCGGTCATACTGAGTGCAATGAGGTGAGCTGATTTCATGGTGTTGTGTATTGTTTGTTTAATCGTTTAATTAAACTGTGCGGAACGATAGCAAAGAGTGTTGCGTGAGCGATTCAATCTCGGCGGTCGCGGCAGGGGCAGCTGCGGTGTTCGTCTGCATGCTTCTTGCCGCAGCATCCGCCGCCGCAACAGCCGCAGTCGCCGCCGCAACTTCCCTTTTTCGCGCGGAGAACGGTGCGAAGCGCCAACCCCGCCGCGAGCAGGAGAATCAGGATGAGAATGATATCGCCCATGGACTTAGAAAATTGTTGGTGAAGTAAATTGTGGGGAAAAGGAAGATTTGTGATAAGAAATATATGATTTTTGATTTGAGATTTGGGAAATTTGTCGCGGCTATGCCGCGAGGAACTTTCTAAATCAAAAATTTCAAATTACGAATTACAAATCACAATTTCCCGTGTCGGCAGCGTTTTCTTAAATGCGGTTCTTATTGGGGTTGGGGCGCAGGAGCTGCCAGACGAGCAGCAGAGCCACGATAATGGCCGCCGTTTGTCCCGTGCCGAAGGTGCCTGCCGTCATCCATGTGCCGAACTGGTACACGAGGAAGGAGACGCCGTAGGCCCAGAGGGTCATGTAGCCGATGGCGAACCAGAACCACTTCGCGCTGTTCATTTCGCGGCGGATGGCACCGCAGGCGGCGAAACAGGGCGCACAGAGCAGGTTGAAGAGCATGAAACCGAGCGCGGCGGGGGCGGTGAAGACACCCGTCTGTGCGACGGCCTTTGCCACGCCGTGGGCTTCGGCATCCTCGTCTTCTTCCTCCGCGTCCGCTTCCTCGGCGGGGGTGGTGAAGCTGCGGACGCGCTCATCGAACTGCCACGCGGCCATCACCAGCGCGGAGAAGGCGTTGCACTTGGGCAGGGAGGGGGATTGTGCCATGCCCTCCTCGGCGGGGGCTTCGGCTTCTTCTGCGGGAGCCTCGGGGGCGTCCTCTCCTGTTCCATAGAGAACACCCATGGTGCCGACCACGTTCTCCTTGGCGATGAGCCCCGTGATGGTGGTGACGGCGGGCTTCCAGTCGCCCCAGCCCAGCGGGGAGAAGGCGGGCGCAAGGGCACTGCCCACCGTGGCAAGCATGGAGTTCTCCACGGCTTCCTCGTGCTCGGCCGTGTGGAGGAAGTTCAGTTTCCAGTCATAGTTGGAGGTGAACCACACCGCCGCGGAGGCGAGGAAGATGATGGTGCCCGCCTTCTTCACGAAGGCTTGGCAACGCTCCATGGCGCGCATGTTGATGTTGGTGCCGCTCGGCATGTGGTAGGCGGGCAGCTCCATGACGAAGGGGGTGTACCCGCCCGCAAACATCCTCGTCTTGCGGAGGATGAGCGCACCGAGAATCACGGAGCCGATGCCCGCGAAGTACGCCAGCGTGGCGATGCCCGCATTCTGCCCCAGCAGGGCACCGAAGAGCGCGATGATGGGCAGCTTCGCCCCGCAGGGCACGAAGGTGGTGAGCATCACCGTCATGCGGCGGTCTTTCTCGTTCTCGATGGTGCGGGTGGCCATCACACCGGGCACGCCGCAGCCCATGCCCACCATGAGCGGGATGAAGGATTTACCCGACAGCCCGATGGAGCGGAAGATGCGGTCCATCATGAAGGCTACGCGCGCCATGTAGCCGCAGTCCTCCAGCAGGGAGAGCAGCAGGAAGAGCACCGCCATCTGCGGCAGGAAGCCCAGCACGGCACCCACGCCCGCCACGATGCCGTCGTTCACCAAGGCCTGCAACTGCTCGGAGCAGTCCATGCAGGCGGTGCCGAGCAACCCCGCGCCGAAGCTCAGCGCCGAGAGCAGCACGAACCACAGCACGAACTCGCGGCGCGAGCCGCGGCCGTCAAGGCTCAACCCATTGAGGCGAATGCCCGTGGGGTGCGCGCCGTACTTGTTTGTCCCCCTGTTGCCGGGGAAGAAGATGCAGCCGAGCAGCATGAAGGCGTTGACGGTGTAGAGGGCGGCCATCACGATGCCGTGCGCGGGCTCGGGCAGGTGCGGGCACATGTATTCCAGCAGGAAGGGGGCAAGGGTGAGATAGAGCCAGCTGCCGTTGAGCCCAATGTCGTGCAGGCGGCGCAGCATGGCGGGGAAGCAGAGCACCATGGCCAGCACGGCGCTGAACTGCACCATGGATTCCACGGAGGCGGGCGTGTCGCCGATGAAACCGCCGAGCCAGCCGCTCACCACCTCGCCGAAGAGCACGTCATTCGCCCAGTCCGTGCCCCAGGTGCCCACGGTGCCGATGGAGATGCCGTACACCGCCCACATGACGGCGACGAAGATGAACAGGCCGAACACGCGGTGCGTGAGCACGCTGTCCAGCTTGTCGGAGAAAGAATCGCCCGCCTTGGTGCGCTTGAGCACCTGCGGCATGAAGGCGAGGATGGCATCATACCGCCCGCCCGCGACGAGGGAGGCGATGTCGTCATCCATCGCGTGCTCGGCGGTCAGTCGTTCGCGGTCAACGAGGGCTTTCTGCTCGGCGGTCAGGGCGGCGGTGATGTCGTTGTCGTTTTCGAGCAGCTTGACGCTGTGCCAGCGGTCGGTGCCGCAGGCCTTCGCAATGGCGGCGAGGGCCGTCTCCACGGCGGGGGCAAAGCGTAAGGGTGTGCCGGGGGCGGGGGCAGGGGCGAGCAGGAGCTCAATCAGCTCATCCAGCCCCTGCTGCTTGAGGGCGGAGACGCGCACGACGGGGCAGCCGAGCGCAGCGGAGAGGGCGGCGGTGTCGATGCTGTCGCCGCGCTGCTCCACGAGGTCCATCATGTTCAACGCCACGATGACGGGGATGCCCGTCTCCAGCAGCTGGGAGGTGAGGTAGAGGTTGCGCTCCAGGTTGGTGGCATCCACCACGTTCACCATCAGGTCGGGCTTCTGTTCCAGCAGGTAGCGGCGGGAGACGACCTCCTCGGGCGTGTAGGGGGAGAGGGAATAGATGCCGGGGAGGTCTTGGAGCTCCACCTCCTCATGGTCGCGGAGCTTGCCGCTCTTTTTCTCCACGGTCACGCCGGGCCAGTTGCCGACGTACTGGTTAGCGCCTGTCAGCTCGTTGAAGAGGGAGGTCTTGCCGCTGTTCGGGTTGCCCGCAAGGACGATTTTCTTGCTCATGTTCGTTCGTGTCTTATCGGTTCATTCCTTCAGCCCACGCAGATGCAGGCGGCCTCCGCTTTGCGCAGCGACAGCTCGTAGCCGCGCACCTTCACCTCCAGCGGGTCGCCGAGGGGAGCCATCTTGCGCACTTTCACCTCCGCGCCCTTTGTCAACCCCATGTCGAGGATACGCTGGCGCAGCGGGCCGTTCCCCGTCACGCGGGTGACGGTCACGGTCGTGCCGACTTTCACTTGGTTCAGAGTCTTGGGAGAAATATCCATGGTTAGGTAAAACTAATTCGTGTTGCGCAGATATTAGCCTAGACTAACTTGCCTGTCAAGCGAATTCGGAAAGAAAAATTAGTTTTGACGAACTTTTTTGCGTTTTTGAACGAAAATGAGCCGTTTCGGAGGCTCTGGCGGCTCGCAATGAGAGGCAAGGCCTACAGCATTTGAAATGCTGTAGCAAGACAAATGTGCAGAAAATATTGAAAAAAATGCAGGTTGAGACGATGAAAAAAACAAAACATGAATCGAGCATGCTCCCTGTCTTCGCAGAAATGACGCCGCATCATAAAGCTCGGAAGAGCTTCAAAAGTGCCGCAATTCCCCTAATAGCACTGCTCTTATTGGCGCCTCATATTGTACATGATCAATATCTTACATACATTCATCATGCCTACAGCATTTCAAATGCTGTACACTTACCCCCGCAGGGATGTGCGAAAAGCCATATCACGTGCATGGATTTCCCGCTGCTCCTGCATTTATTATCAGCAATATACATACACTATTAACATGAAGAAAACGATTGTTGCGATTCTTGCTCTTAGTGGCATCGCTCTCGGTGCTACAGGCTCCGCGACGTTCAACAACAGCGGAAACACATATGAGGCCGGCTCTGTCTACGGCAGCCTGATGCTTAATGAGAACATGACGACCGGTACGGATACCGACCTCGGTATTACCTTTGCTCCGAATGTCAACATCAAGAGCGATTGGACCTGGTTCAGCGCCGGTGATTACACGGTTTCCATGTGGGTGGAAGCAGACTCCCTTGCCCAGAATCAGATTCTGTTCGGGTATTGCGGAAAATGGTCTTCAAACGCTCAAGGTTACAATGGTCTGACGTGGAATGCAGCGGATAAGACCTTGACCCTCGGTCACGGCGAATGGAAGGCAGCGGACAAAACATTCACGTACCTGAGTGGCGTTAATAATTCTTCCAAAACGGAGACTTTGACGTTCGGCGATGCCGCATTGATTAACATCACGCTTGCTGTCAGCTCCGCAACCAATGGTAAAATGACGGCTGATGTGTGGATTAATGGTGAGATGGTGCAGTCTCTGGCTACGTATAATGGTGACATGCACAACTCGCCCGATGATGGTCAGATGCTATATTTTGTCGGTATCAATGGTGCTACGTTCGGCACTATCTCCTTGACGAACGGCAAGCTGACCGATGCTGATGCAATCGCCGAACTCGCCGGCGCAACGCGCACTCCCGAGCCCGCTACGGCTACTCTCTCTCTTCTGGCTCTCGCGGCTCTGGCGTCACGCCGCCGTCGCCACTAAGAGGTGAGACGAACGTGAAAAACATTTCAAAAGCCCACCTGCGGTTGCGCGGGTGGGCTTTTATTATCGTTTGGGCGCAGCCCCATGACAACGCCGAAGCCGGCAGGGCGAGATGCCTTTGCCGAGCGTGCGGTTGCCGGGAGGAAATAATTGTTTGAACGAAAGACACCTGTTCGGTGTCTACGCTCCGTCTATGCGTACTCTCCTCGTCTGCGCCGTTGTTGTGTTGTTAACCGCTCTTGTGATGCTGCGGGTGGTGAAGCCTCTGCGTTTGAGCGTCTGCAAGTCGGCTCTGTTGACGATGCTTGCGCTGGTGTCTTTCGGGCTCTGCCCACTGCTGGCGCTCGCGGATATGAGCGAGGTTTGCACCTTTGAGGTGCCCGCCGCGCTGATGATTGCCTCCGTCTGGGCGTTTCTGACGGCTTTCATTTATCTTCTGTCGGTGCTGGTGGGGTGTTCCGTCCTCGAAATTCTGTATATCCCCGTGTGGGCGGTGCGGCGTTTGTTGAAGCGCCCGTCGTGGAGCGACCGTCTGCGGCGCGTGACCAATGTGTTCAACGGCGTGTTGCTGGTGCTTGTCAGCGCGGGGACGGCGGTGGGGGTGTACAACGCCTTCACGCTGCCCGAGGTGCGCGAGGTAACGATTGAGCTGGACAACTACCCCGCAACGGAAAAGCCTCTGCGCGTGGCGTTGTTGGCGGATATCCATGCGGACTGCGTGAAGCGCGCCCCCTTCCTGCACGAGATTGTCGCCCGCACCAACGCGCAGAAGCCCGATGCCATCCTCATCGCGGGTGACTTCGTGGATGGTCGCGTCTCCAAACGCGGCAAGGATGTGGCGGAGCTGCGCCACCTCTGTGCCCCGCTCGGTGTGTACGGCGTGAGCGGCAACCACGAGTATTTCTCCGGCAACGGGGAGTGGCAGCGTTTCCTCACGCAGCAGGGTATCCGCATGCTCAACAACGAGCATGTGTCGCTCGGCCCCGTGGTGTTGGCGGGCGTGCCCGATATCATCACCACTCGCCTGAACGGCGAACGGCAAACGGACGTGGCGGCGGCTCTGCGCGGGGTGCCGCGGCGTATCCCCGTCGTGCTGCTCTGCCACCAGCCCAAGTTTGCGGAAGAAGCCGGCTTGTACGGCGTGGACCTCGTGCTCTCGGGGCACACGCACGGCGGGCTTATCCGCGGGCTCAACCAACTTTTCACCTTGGCGGCGGGGAATTACATTGAGGGGTACTACCCCGGCCTGTACACCGCCCCCTACTCCACGCAGGTGTATGTGTCGCGCGGCACAAGCCTGTGGAGCCCCGGCGGTATCCGCCTCGGCGTCCCCTCAGAGATCACCCTCATCACCCTGAAAGGGCGTCAGACCTCCGCCGCGGCCAACCAAACGCGCGAATCTCTGCGCCCCACCCCCGCACCATAAAAAGCTCCTTCGCTCCTGCCCGCCCTGGCTTTCGGGTTGCATGCAACCCACGCCTCATGGTGCCTTTTGTCGCAAAAGGGAGATTCTTGCTTGTGCGGGAGCGGCGTTTTTGCTAGGATGGCGGCATGGAAGCGCAGGATAACCTCAAACTCGATGCGAAAGTGTGGCTGAAGGCGAACGGCCGCGATTATGCGTGGCTCGCGCAGCAGTGCTATGTGACGGAATCCACCGTCCGCAACTGGATGGCGCGCAAACCCATCCCCGAGGCCAAGGCGCACATCATCCGCTCGCTCATCGCCGCGCAGCCGCTGGCCATGCCCGCCCGTGTAGCGGTGAAGGAGGAGACGCTCATCACCCTGGCGCTGGACCCCGACACGCGTAAGGCGCTGGAGACGAAGGCCTTTTCCGAGGGCAAGACGCTCGCGGAGTTTTTGTCCGATGCCGTGGCGAAGCTTGCCGAGTCCTGATGCACACTTTCTGTTAGTCGCCTGCCATGCCCGCCGTTCTTTCCGCCCCCGTGGATGCCCTGCCGCCCGCCGCCGTCATCGGGGGGCGTTATAAGCTGCTCAAAGCCTTGGGGCAGGGCGGTTTCGGTATCACCTACATCGCGTGGGATGCCGAGCTGGCGCGCAATGTGGCGGTGAAAGAGTGCTTTCCCTCCGGGCTCTGCCGCCGCGACCCGCTGAGCGGTGCCGTGCAGCCGCTGACGCCCGCAGCAGAGTCGGCCTACCTCACCGCGCTGGACGATATGCGCAAGGAGGCGCAGACCCTCGCCCAAGTGGAGCACGCTCGCGTGTTGCGCGTGCACGATGTCATCTGGGGCAACGGCAGCGTGTTCCTCATCATGCCGTGGTTGGGCGGCGGCTCGCTCGCGGAGCGTATCGCGGACACGGCGCATCCCCCCACCGAGCAGGAGCAGCTCGCATGGCTCACGGATATTGTCGAGGGGCTCGCGTATCTGCACGGCAAGGGCATCACGCACCGCGACATCAAGCCCTCCAACATCCTTTTCGATGACGACGGACGCCCCGTCATCATTGACCTCGGCGCTGCCCTCAACCGCAACCCTGCGGACCTCACGCGCAGCACCACCACGCGCGGCGCGTTTTCGCCGGGCTACGCCTCGCCCGAGCAAGCCACGGGCAAGGGCAAAATCGGCCCGTGGACGGATTTCTATTCGCTGGCCGCCACCTGGTACGAGCTGCTGACGGGCACCCGCCCCGAGGACGCGGAAAAACGCCTGATGGAGGACGACCTTGTGCCGCTGCCCGCCGCCACGCTCCGCATCCCGTGCCCGCGCGAGGTCCGCGCCCTGCTGCACCGCAACCTCTCGCTCCGCCCCGCCGAGCGTTGCCGCGATGCCGCGGAATGGCAGCACGTCCTGCGCGGCGGCGCACTGCCCCCGCTTCCCCGCCGCCGTCTGCCTCTGGTGCTCGCGTCCGTCGCTGCCGCCGCAAGCCTCGCCGCCCTTCTGCTCGGCGGCTATCTCGCTCTGCGCCCCGCCGCCACCGCCCCTTCCTCTCCCGCTGTCTCCGCCGCCCCCGCTGCGGCAGACATCCCCGCCGTCCGCGCCGAGCTCCGCCGCAAGATGGCGGAGCAATTCCGTCTGGCGGAATATGTCGCCGGTTGCCGTGACTTCGAGCACCGAGCCGAGACCGCTGAGAAAGCGTTGAAAAAGGAAGTGGAACAACGCACGGCCGACTTCCGCAAGCGTATCGCGGCGGCTCAGAACGAGAATGCGTTGAAGACCATCGGTAAAGAGATGGATGAGTTTCGTCATCATGTGCATACCATTTCTGCCAATAGGAAAGAGCAGAATGCATTCACGGATTTCAGCCTGAAGTTTGAGCGGGATAATCTTGCCTCCCTGTATCAGACGGATGACCCCACGGAGCTGCTGTTGCTGCCCCCCGTGGCGCAGGAGTTGGAAAAGCAATTCTATGAGGCTTGGAACGATGTTGTGAATGCCTTGAACTCGCCCGCGTTGGGCATGATTGGCGACAAAGAGATGCGTGCTTTGGACAGCGCATTGCAAAAACGCCGACAGGAGCTCGGGGGTGCACGGAAAAATGCCGGGCAGCAGACTATAGCTCCCGAGGTCAGAGTTTGGTGAAGAATCCCATTCTCGCTCCTTTTGTCGCGATAAATAGCGGCGCATGAGGTAAAAAATCGCTTGTAATAGCGATTTGATGTTGACAACAGTAGCAAAAACGCTATATTGACTTCAGCGAACGGCGGTGATGATCTCCGCGCGGAGATGCCGCCTCGCTGACAACCCCAACCCATAGAAAACAATAACAATGATTAGCATCCTTGCTACCGCCGTTGTGACCCCGTTCATGATGGCCGATCAGGCTGCCGCCCCCGTGGCCGTGCAGGAAACCGCCCCCGTGTACAACTGGGAGAACCAGAATGCCAAGAGCATCGAAAACGAAGAAGACTTCAAGTGCGGTGCGATGGGTACGTTCAGCTTTATTCCCGGTTCCCATGGTCAACAGACCGTTGATGACTGGAATCTTGCCTAAACACATTCCCGACCTGCCGTTCTCGTGAGGGGGAGCGGCAGGTCTTTTTGAAGTTGGAAGTTTGAAGTTTCCGCCGCCTGACGGCTTTGGCGTGACATGGGATTTTGAAATGGCTATTACCGCGCGCGTAGTGCGCCTAACTTTCAATTTGTAATTTGTAACTTGTAATTCCTCATTTGCCTCCAACTTTTCTATGATTCTTCTCCTGACCAACAGCAACGATGTCACCACCGATATCCTCATGCCCTACCTGACGGCGCGTGCGGAGGTTTTCCGATTTAATATCGACCTGTGGCGGGAGTACACATGGTCCATCGGGCCGGACGGCTACACCCTCACCGACCCCACGGGGCGCACCTGTTGTGAGCGCGAAGTCGGCGCGGTGTATGAGCGCAAGGTGATGTTCAACCCGCCCACCATCGATACCCCCGCGGGCGGCAGCCCCGAGGCATGGCTGCGGGATGAAGTCTTTCGGATTTGGGCGGGCATCAAAGACCTCGCCTTCGGCAGCGGCAAGCTCGCGCTCATCCATCCCTCCCCCACGGGCAACTGGTACAAAATGCGCCAAATGCGCGCGGCAAAAAAATATTTCCCCGTGCTGCGGTGGGAGATGCTACATGGGGTAGCATCCCATCTGCGCGGAGATGTCGTTGCCAAGACCAACGGCGGCCTGTCGCTGGGGCCGGGGAAACTTTTTCATGTCACCCGCCTGCGTCCCGAACAGGCGGACCCGCACTTTCCGTGGTTTCTCCAACAAGTGGGCGAGGCGGCGGAGGAAGTCACGATTGCCTACATCGCGGGGCGCTGCTTTGCTTCCTCCATGTCGCGCAAAAACATGAAAGGAGAGGATTCCCGCGTTGCCTGCGCGGATGGTACGGCGGATTGGCACCCTTACAAGCTGACGCCCGACGAGCACTATGCCGTCTGCGCCCTCATGCGCGAGACCGGGCTCTCCTTCGCTCGGCTGGACTTCCTCCGCATCCGCGGCAAACTGCATTTTCTGGAGCTGAACCCCAACGGCCAATTCGGCTGGATTGACCTCCGCGACGAGCGCGGCATGCTCACCGCCATCGCGGATGAAATCATGCGTGTCCACGACCTCAACCTCCCGCCGCAAACCGCTGTCGCCCCCTGCCGGCAGAAGATGAGCTTGCCTGTCGATGTCGTGAAACTGTATCAGCTCTACATCCGCCGCCCGCAAAACCGCAAGCGTCACACCGCCGCCACCCTCCGCGGCGACATCCTCCGCACCCTCGCCTGTCTCCTCGTTATCTCCCTCCTCTCCTTCCTCGCCGTCACCGCTCTTCTCTCATTCTGCGGTTAAAACACCCTCTTACCCCCATTCCCCACCATGTTCACCTTCCTCATCGGCTTCGTCGCCGGAGCCTACCTCTCGCACTTTCTCCAAAAAGAGTGATTTTGGCTCATGGATAACATCATACAGCAGGTGAAAGCTCGGCGGCGGGAGTTGGGGGTGACGCTACGGGATGTGGCGGAACTTTCGGGGATAGGAATCAATGCGCTCAGCCGCTTTGAGCAGGGGCGCGGCGGGATGTCGCTGAAACATGTGATGCATGTGTTGGACATCCTCGGTTTGCGCTTGCTGGTAGAACCGAAGCGGAAACCGGAATAGCCGCGAGCCGCAGGAGGTTGTTGTGTTCGGGCCTGAATCAGATGGACTGAGGCAGCTTTGCGCAGCGCTGGGGGTGGGGGCGGCGCTTTTTGTTGCGGGAGAGGAAACGGGAGCGGCGGAAGAGGGAAGTGGGGTGTAAGAGGGCGATGAGGAGGTGGGAGAGGAAAGGGAGACGGCGGTTGCAGTAGCGTTCAGGAAGAGGGGAGCGTGGTCTCCGAGCTCCTGTGCGTCAGCGCGGGGGATTGAGCTTGCGGGGGCGGTGGTGGGTGGTGTAGAGTACAGGTGTATGGCAGACGCGCAGACAGAGGGGAAGGAAAGCTTATCGTTCTTTGAGCGGGGGCTGGCGGCGGAGTGCGCGGAGAAGAGGCAGGAGGCCGCGATGTGGTATCGCCGCGGCTGGGAGGAGTCTCGAGATGTCAATGCGGGTGTGGCGTGGGCGAATAGCCTGTTCCGCGGCTCGGGCGTGACGCGCGATTTCGCGGCGGCGGTGCGTGTGGCGCGGAGCCTCGTGGAGGCGGGGTGTCCGCTCGGGTATTATTTCATGGGCGAGGCGGCACGCACGGGGAAGGGCGCACCCATGGATGCGGAGGCTTCCGCCGATTTCTGCCGCCGCCTGATGACGGCCACGGAGCAACCTGTTGCGGGCTTGGATGAGTCGCTGCGCTGTCTGTATCGTGCGCTGGTGCCACTCAAGGACACCGAGGGGGTGCCGGCCTCTGTGGTGCAGGATGTGCGGAAATTCGCGGAGCTGAAGGTGTTGCCGAATGCCTGCTGTCTGGCGGCGCTCTTCTTGTCGCGTCTGGAGGAGTCGGCGCGTGAACCCGGTTGGGAGGCGGAGCTGAAGGCTTTGCTGCGCCGCGCGGCGGAGTCGGGCGAGGTGATGCAGCCCCTGACACAGCTGCTGGTGGAGATGGCTTTGCTGACGGCGCCGCCGCAGCAGGGGTGGGGGCTTGAGTTTTGCCGGAAGTTTGAGAAAACCATCGAGCATATCGAGGTGGAGGTGACGATTCCGGCGCTGCTCTTCCGCCTGTGGTCCGCGGCTCTCCCCGCTGATACGGAACTGCCCGCCGAGGAAGCAGAGGCGATAAGCCGCCGCACGGCGGAGATCCTCTCCGGCATGATGCAGAAGATGCGCTTCGGTGAGAGCGGTATCGAGCCGGCGCAGCCGCGCGGCTTGGATGTGTATCTGATGTGGCCGCACGGGCCGTTGATGACCTATGCATGGGTGTATCAGCCCGAGCCGTTGCAGGATTTGGCGGCGGCGGATCAGGGCTACCGATCCGATGTGGCGGCGTATTTGCGCGTGACGAATGAGACAGACCGAGTGCTGTCGCATTTTCATCTGCGTGTCTGCGATATCGCCAACGGGGAGGAGTACGAAACGGATGTGGATGATGTGGCCATGGAACCGGGCGGTGTGGCGGATTTTTCGCTCTGCATGCGCGGGCTCACCTACAGCGAGTCGATGTATATAGAGGTGTCCTCGGGCCCCTATCACGCAGAGCTGGACTCGGAGGGGATTGATGTGCAGACGATGCTGGGGTATCCCGACCCGACGCCCGCCGAAGTGTGTTGGGAGACGGGCTTTTGGGGCACGCCCGTGTTGCGCGTGTTCAACCCCGGCACGGAGCCGCTGCGCGTGTCGCTCGCATCGGAGGGCGGGGTGCCCTGCTGGTGCCCCAAGAACGTGCTGCCGCAGGAGGAGGTGCGCTTCGGCTGGTACGACATGATGCACCTGCGCATGCCCGCCGCGGAAGAGTGCGCTATCCTGCACACGGAGGGCTACGGCGACATGTCCCTGCGCATCACCCCCTCCGACCGCGATGACAATATCCCCGGCTGGCGCGACTGGCTGGATTGGCTGCTGGGGCGCGGGGAGATGTGAGGAGGCCTGTCACAGAGCGGCAAAGAAAGATGTACAAATGGCCCATTCGTCTCGCGTCGCTCGCAAAATAAAGGCGATGACGGAAGCCGCACATTCCCACAAATCCCGATCATTCTGCCAACGCGTCAATTTGTCATTTTCCCTCTGCCAACGCTCCCCAACAAACACCCCGGCGAGCCGGGAGGAGGCTCTGGCCGGGGCGGTTTTGTCAGGGTAGCGGGGTGTTTATGACTTGCGCTTAGCGGATGCGTTCCGCTGCGGGGCTGTCTTCCAGTCCGTTTTTGAAACGCTCGAAGACCCCGCGCGGGTCATCGGGCGTTTGTTTCAGCGCTTCAAATATGCGGTCTCGCATCTCCAGCGCCGCTTGGAATGCCGCTTCTTCGCTGCCGTATTGGCGGTCGGAGAAGTATTTGGTGAATTGATTCCACTTGCGGCAGATGCTCAGTCGCCACCCTTGAAACGAAGTCGTCTCATAAGTATATCGGGTGATGTTGCGTTGTGTCATATATGTGCTGTTGGGGTTGTGTTTACCGCACGATAATTACGTGTCGGAGTGTGGACAATATGACATGTCTTAAGCGGTTAAGGCAAGCTAAATAACTATTTGTTTTATTAGCTTACAATGAGGAATAAAAAAGCGGGATTGCGCAAGGCGCAATCCCGTTGAAAATATTGGTAATTTTTTAAGTATTTTTTACTCGCCGCAGGGCTTGGCCAGCACCTTGCGGAGGCGGGCGAAGCGGGGCAGAGCCTGAACGGTCTTCATGCCCGTGTCACCCTGGATGAGGGGCAGAGCGTAGTCGATGAAGCCCATCTCGATGCCGTTGCCGGCAGCGTTGATCCACTCGCGGGGCACCTTGCGCTCAAAGTTCGCCACCTTCTCAAGGGGCAGGAGCTTGGTGTTGCACACGTACTGACCATACAGGTTGTTGCGCTCGAAGGCCACCATCATGTCGGTGGAGCCTTCCACGGCGGCGGTCACAGCCGTCTTACCGGCGAGGTAAGCTTCCATGGCGTCGGTGGTGGAGGCAAGGTGCGTGGCGCAGCGCTGGAGCAGGGAGGGCTCGATGGCGCGCACCTTGGCGGAGCTGATGCGCTGGCGGACGATGTCCGCGAGCTTGTTGGCGAGACCGCCGAGCTGGGCGTGGCCGAAGCCGTCGTTGCCGTTGGTCTTGGCCTGGGAGATGAAGTTGCCGTCCTTGTCGTGGATACCTTCGGAGACAACGACAAGGCACTTGTTGGTGGCGTTGTACACGCGCTCCACGTCATCGAGGAACTGGTCCATGTTGAAGTCCACCTCGGGGAGGTAGATGAGGTCGGGACCGGCACCGGCGTAGGAAGCCAGAGCAGCAGCGGCGGTGAGCCAGCCGGCGTGGCGGCCCATCACCTCGATGATGGTGACCATGCCCGTGTCGTAGCAGCAGGCGTCGTGCTTCACCTCCATGCAGGAGGTGGCGATGTACTTGGCGGCGGAGGCATAGCCGGGGCAGTGGTCCGTGCCGAAGAGGTCGTTGTCAATGGTCTTGGGAATGCCCATCACGCGGCACTCGTAACCGGACTTCTGCATGAACTTGGAAATCTTGTTGCAGGTGTCCATGGAGTCGTTACCGCCGTTGTAGAAGAAGTAGCGGACGTCGAACTTCTTGAAGCATTCGAGAATCTTCTCGTAATCGGTGGGATCCACATCGGGGTCCTTCATCTTGTAGCGGCAGGTGCCCAGCGCGGAGGAGGGGGTGAACTTCAGCAGTTCAAGCTCCACGGGGTCTTCCATACCCATGTCGTAGAGGTTCTGGTTGAGCACGCCCGTGATACCATTGGCAGCGCCGAGAACGCGCGTAATCTGGGGGCAATTAAGGGCGGTTTGCACAGCGCCGAGAACGCTGGCGTTAATCACAGCGGTAGGACCGCCGGACTGACCGATGATGCAAGCACCTTTGAGTTCTTTCATAACAGGAATAATCTTATCCCGCACGCGCGGGGCGGCTCATTCTACATGTTTTATTTTCGTTTGGCAAGCAAAATCCTTGATAAAGCCCCTGCGTTGTCGAAAAAAAGCGGTGCCTCGTGAGGCGCCGGAAGGGGTGCCGGCTGAAACGGCTCTGTGGCGTTGCCGCAGAGTGCTTTGCTCTTCACGCAGACCATGAAGAGCGTGACGACGGAGCGGCACCCCGCGCAGCGAGTGACAGGGGAAGTCTCCGGCGGGGCAAACGCGTCGTGTTTGCCCCATCGCTCGTAGGGCCGCCGGGTGCCTTCCGATTTCTGTCACAGCTTTTCAACTGCCGTGACGGGGCGAATCGGTTCCTGCACGTCGCCCTTAGTGTAGCGGTGTTGGATGGTGAGCTTCACCTTGTCGCCCTTGTTGAGCGCAGGAATCGCCACCTGACCGGGGGCGGGGCGGCGGATATCCACGGGCACGGTCTCACCCGCTTCCATCTTGGGGTCGCCGTATTCGCTGTGCGTGGCGTAGCTCTCGTTGGAGAGGACGCGGAAGAGGGCGACTTTCGTGCCGTGGTCGCACTTGTCGGGGCAGTCCGCTGTCATGAATCGGCAGGGGATTTCTTCCGTGCCGACATATTCCGCCACCACGACGTTCTCCGCCAGCAGGTCGGAGGCAGGGACGGGGGCGGTGGCAGCTGCGGACAGGGCGGGCTCTGCAATCGGCACCTCGGCGGAGGGGGCCGGGGTGTTGCTCGCAGCGCGTTCGCAGGCGCAGAGGGAAAGGGACAGGGCGAGAAGAAGCAGTGTTTTCATATCTGAGAAGGCGTGTGGGGTGGGTGTTTTTATTTATTCGGAAACACGTCGCAGCAGGCAGCAGAAGCCGCCCGCGCCGCAGCCGTGCGCGGGGAGAAGGCGGTAGCAGGGGAAATCTGCGAGGGCGGAGCGGAAGGGGGCGAGGGCCGGTACCTCCACCGCGCACCATCCGGGCACGCGTTTCAGGATGTAGCCCATCACCTTTTCGTTCTCATCGGGGTCGTAGGTGCAGGTGCTGTACAGGATGTGCCCGCCTGTGCGCACGCAGGAGACGGCGGCGAGCATGATGCCCTTCTGCCGCTTGGCGTTGCCGTTCACCATGGAAGCCCCCAGACAGCCGGGGTTTTTGATGCCCTTGCAGAGCAGGGACTGGCCGCTGCACGGAGCATCCACCAGCAGGAGGTCGAACTGCTCGCCCGAGGCCGCCCATTGGTCGGGGCGCAGGCCGGTGACCATGACGTTCGGCACGCCGCATAGCTCCATGTTCTGCCGCAGGATGCCGCGGCGGGCGGCATTCACCTCGTTGGCGGTGTGGTCGGCGGGCAGATAGCGGGCGGCGAGCAGCATGCTCTTGCCTCCGGGCGCGGCACACATGTCGAGCGAGCGGGCCGGGGGCTCAATCTCTGCCAGCGCGGCAGATTCCCAGCAGGAGGAAAGGTCCAGCGCGTAGTACAGCCCCGCCTTGTAATCGGGGTGCGCGGTGGGTTTCTCCGCCCCCGCGGCGGGCACGAACACGCGCGGCGGCAGCCACGGCATCTCCTCCCGCGGCACGCAGGGGAAGGGGGGCTCATAATCTGCCGCAGCCTTGGGGGTGAGCACCACCGCCCCGCGGCTGCTCCGCCCCTCTCGCATGGCGTGCAACAGGGCGGCCGCCCCCTCGGCATCCAGACCGAGGCGCGTGCAGAGTCGGAGCTCTCCCTTGCTTGCATCCATGCCCCCATCATACCACAGGGCGGCAGGGAAGCAAGGTTTAAGATGGAGACGCATCGTCAGTTCGTACGCGGTTGTGAGATAAAGAGAGATTTGTAGGGATGTACGAT
Source organism: uncultured Verrucomicrobiales bacterium (assembly GCA_937893015.1). GTDB lineage: Bacteria > Verrucomicrobiota > Verrucomicrobiia > Verrucomicrobiales > Akkermansiaceae > Akkermansia. The sequence goes on from CALBJX010000045.1 coordinate 21,435, forward strand.
TTACGATGTACGATGTACGAAGTCAAATTGAGGCG
>CALBJX010000046.1 GCA_937893015.1 uncultured Verrucomicrobiales bacterium
AGGGTGCCGGCGGGGCGGCGGTGGTAGAGGGTGTCGTTCAGCTCGCCGTAGTCGATGGTGACCATGGTGCCGAGCGTCCAGAGCGGTTGCCACGCGGCGTACCATTTGTGGTAGCTCTCGTGCACCTCGATAATCTGCCCCTCCTTCGCCCAGCGCTCAAAGGCAAGGCTGCGGGGCAGGGCGGGGCAGGGGCGCATGCCGCGGACGATGCGGCCCTCCGCCACAGTGTAGCCCATCTCCATCCACTGCCCCTCCGTGTAGCGGAATTGGCGGGCGGGGAAAGCATCGGGCAGCTCGTTGCAGAAAATGAAGGCGCGGCCGCCGCAGCGTTTCAGCGCTTCCTCGATGGTGGCATACACGCGCACGAACTGCCCGCCGACCATCTTTTGAAAGTCGCGCAGGGTGCGGGAGCGGTCCACCATCAGGTAGGTGGACCGCAGACGCCCGAAGAAGCCGAGCTCGCGGGCAATGCTCATGGCGAGGTCGCCGTTGCCGCCGCCGATTTCAAGGAAGGGCAGCGTGCGCCCGCAAGCGGCACAGGCTCGCTTCCATTCCGCCACCAGTCGGCGGGCGGGGAGGTCGCTCAGCGTTGCGGAGGTGGAAAAATCCCCGCGGAAGCCGATGTTGCTGATATTGCTGTTGTAATAGCCCCCCTGCTCATCGAAGAGGGCAATCTCCGTGAACTGCTCCGTGGACAGCCAGTTGCCGTTGGCCAAAATATGCGGCGCGATGTTCATGGGCCAAGGCAGATAGGGAGCTTACTTAGAAAGCTCAAGCATGCGCTCCAGCGGGCGGGCGGCGCGCAGACGCAGCTCCTCGGGCACGGTGACCTCAGGCGCCATGTCGCGCAGGCAGTTGCGGAGCTTTTCGAGCGTGTTGAGCTTCATGTACTCGCACTCGGCGCAGGCACACTTTTCCGTGCCCACGGGGATGAATTCCTTGCCGGGCACCAGCTTGCGCAGGCGGTGCAGGATGCCGCTCTCCGTCACGATGATGAAGCTCGGCGCCTTGCTCTCGCGGCAGTAGGGAATCATCTTCTCCGTGGAGCAGATGTGGTCCGCCAGCAGACGGATGACCTCCTGGCACTCGGGGTGGCAGACGATTTCCGCTTCGGGGTGCAGGGCCTTTTGCTGCAACACTTGGTCGCGGGTGAATTGCTGGTGCACATGGCACGCGCCGTTCCAGAGCGTCATCTCGCGCCCCGTCTTGCGGGCGGTCCAAGCGCCGAGGTTTTGGTCCGGCACAAAGAGGATGGGGCGGTCCGTCGGCGCGGTCTCGATGATGCGCTGAGAGTTGCCGCTGGTGACAATCACATCCGCCAGAGCCTTCACGCCGATGGAGCAGTTCACATAGGCGACGACGTAGTAATTCTTTTCCTTGTTGGCTTCAAGGAAAGCGGCCAAATCCTCCGCAGGGCAGGAAGCCTCCAGCGAGCAGTTGGCGTTCAAATCCGGCAGCAGCACCTTGCGCGTGGGATTCAGGATGCAGGCGGTCTCCGCCATGAAATGCACGCCGCAGAACACAATCACATCGCACTCCGTCTGCTGCGCGGCGCGCGCCAGTGCCAGCGAATCGCCCACAAAGTCCGCAATGTCCTGAATCTCGGGGCGTTGGTAGCTGTGGGCAAGGATGACGGCATTGCGCTCCTTCTTGAGGCGCAGAATCTCGGCTGCTAAATCCGTTTCAGGCATGCGCAAATCCTACCACGGAGGAAGGAATGAGTCAAGGCGAAAACGCACCCCCGGGGAGCATGAAAATCCCCGGGGAAATGTTCCGCTTTCGCCTTGAAAAAAGAGGCGAAAGATGGTATCATCACGGCAGTGAGCGAAAACGAGATAGACCCGTTTGAACAGTACATCTGCCAAGGCGAACCTTTGCAGCGAGCCAAGGGCTACGCATGGAAAACCGCTATCGGTCTGCAAGCCGTAGACGGACTTCAAACATCGGATTATCTCCACCAAACGGCCTGCAGCCATATCGAAGGCGATATCACCATCGATGAAGCTCAAAACCGCATCCGCAGCTACTACGAATCCCGTGAGCAGCGACTCGCCGCCGCCCCGGGGACGGAAGAAGCCGATAAAGTCGCCGCCAACATCGCTCAGATCCTCAACGAACAGACCCTCTCCTTCTCTGTATCGGGGCTCTTGTCCGTCCATCGCCGTCTGTTCCGCGGTGTGTTTAACCACGCCGGCAAACTTCGCCAAGTCAACCTAACCAAGAGCGAACCCATCCTCCGCGGGGATACCGTGCGCTATGTCTCCTACGTGGACCTGGAACCCACCATCTCCTACGACCTGTCGCAGGAGAAAAAATACAATTATGCCGGGCTGAGCCGCGAGCAAATCGTGACACATCTCGTGCAATTTGTCGCCAACCTCTGGCAAATCCACCCCTTCCGCGAGGGTAACACCCGCACCACAGCCGTCTTCACCATCCTCTACCTGCGCTCCCTCGGCTTTGATGTGGAAAATGATCTGTTTGCCGCACATTCGTGGTACTTCCGCAACGCATTGGTGCGTGCCAACTACCAGAACGTCGCCAAGGGAATCGAACGCGATACCACCTACCTCGAAAAGTTCTTCCGCAACCTCCTCTTGGGAGAAAACCATGAGCTGAAAAACCGCTACATGATAGTCTCTTCCTCCCTGATGGCCGGAGAAGAGGACGAACTTATTCCTCAAACCATACAAGTACCATATAAGCTCCATACAAGTAATGCCGATGAAGCTTATCCCGAGCAGGAGCTCCTGCGCACGCTCCATGTTCAGGTGATGGGGGTGAAGCAGCTGATGGAAAGATTGGGGCTGCGCAATCGCCCCCACTTCCTGACCCGCTACATCACTCCCGCTCTGGAGAAGGGGCTGATAGTCCCCCTGTATCCCGAATCCCCGCGCCACCCCCGCCAAAAATACCGCCTCACGGACAAGGGCCGGGCCGCATTGATGTTTTGACATCTCACGCCCGAGATGTTATCATCAGGAGCGTATGCAGAAAACCCTCTTCCTCTTGATGGCGATGGCGCTGCCCTTGGCAGCGGTAAACACGCAGCCGCAGGACGTCGCGGACATCCCCGGGCATGAATGCGTGGCGGCACCCGTGACCCCCGAAGGCGCGCAGGTGAAAAACGTCATCTTCATGATTGGCGACGGCATGGGTGCGGAGCAGGTTTGGGCAGGGCGCGTGGTGAACAAAGGCAAGTTGAACATCGAACAGCTGCCCGTCACCGGCTTCTCTCGCACACCCTCCTTCTCCCACATGGTGACGGATTCCGCCGCGGGCGGCACGGCGCTGGCCTGCGGGCAGAAAACCATCAACGGACACATCGGGCAGGACCCCGCGGGCAACAAACTCACCTCCCTGTTGCGCATCGCGGAAGCCAAAGGCATGCCCACGGGTTTGGTGGTGACCAAGGACATCACGGACGCCACGCCCGCCGCCTTCTACGCCCATGTCGATGACCGCCGCAAGGCCGGAGAAATCGCGCACTACCTGCCTGAGAGCGGTGCGGAATTCGTGCGCGGCGGCGGCAGCTCCCACTTCACCCCCGAACAGCTGGAAGCCATGCGCGCCAAGGGCATGGACATCGTGCTCTCCGCCGCGGTGCACATGCCCCCCGCCTCGCAGCGCGGCGACGTGTTGCCGCAGGATGTGGCGCGTGCGCTGGACGTGCTCCGGAATCAGAGCGGCGACAAGGGCTTTTTCCTGATGGTGGAGGGCTCGCAGATTGACACGGCCTGCCACGCCAACGACCTGAAGGAGACAGTCTGCGAGATGCTGGACTTCGACAAGGCCATCGGCCATGTGCTGCAATGGATGCAGACGCACCCCGACACGCTGCTTGTCATCACCGCTGACCACCAGACGGGCGGTCTCTCCCTGCTGGGCGGCGATATGCAGAAGGGGACGCTTCGCGGCGTCTACACCACGGGCGGGCATAACGGCATCGCCGTCCCGGTCTATGCCGCAGGCCCCGGCTCCGCCGTCTTCAGCGGCGTGCATGAAAACACGGATATCTACACCCTCATCAAAGAGGCGATGGAGAAGTAAGCACTTTTCGGGCGTCGCACCCTGCGTGTCGGCGCCCTTTTTGTGCCCGGAGAGTTCCTTTCCTGTTGCGTTCGGCGGGCGGGCCTGCTACAATGCAGCAATCTCCTTCCTGTCATGCGTCCTGTCATTTATCAGCTATTTGTGCGTCACTTTTCTAACTTTACCACAGGCGATGTGCCGTGGGGGGGCAAGGAGGAGAACGGCTGCGGTACCTTTGCGGGCGTGAATGATGCAGCCTTGCAAGCCCTCGCCGAGATGGGCGTGACGCATGTGTGGCTCACGGGGGTGCTGCGCCATGCCACGCAGACGGACTACAGCGCGTTTGGGCTCCCCGCCGACCCTCCATCCGTGGTGAAGGGGCGGGCAGGAAGCCCCTATGCCGTGACGGATTACTTTGATCTGGACCCCGACCTCGCGGAGAATCCCGCCGAACGGCGTGCGGAGTTTGCAGCTTTGCTGCGCCGCTGCCGCCGGCATGGGCTCACGCCGCTCATGGATTTCATCCCCAACCACGTCTCCCGTACCTATGCCTCACGCGTGCGACCTGATTGTGCCTTGGGCGCGTGCGATGATACAAATGTCTTTTTCGCCCGCAACAACGCCTTTTTCTATCTTTCGCCGCACGGCAGCGAGCGCGACATGCAGCTGCCCGGGGGCTTGTATGAACCCGAGCGCGGCTGCGGACGCGTGACGGGCAACAACGCTGCCACTTGGGCACCCTCTGTACACGATTGGTATGAGACAGTGAAACTGAACTACGGCTGCGATTACACGCACGGCCCCCATGCCGCAGGGGAGTTGCCCGGCCTCGCTGCGCGGGATGAGGCTATGCCGCGCACGTGGCTGATGATGGATGCAGTGATAGCCTGGTGGCAGGAGATGGGGGTCGGCGGCTTCCGCTGCGATATGGCACACATGGTGCCCCCCGCCTTTTGGAGATGGGCGATTTCTCGTGCTCGTCTGCGTGATGAAAACACACTCTTTTTGGCCGAGGCCTACAACGACCACATGTCTCTCTGTGCGGGTGATGTGCACCGCGAGCTTCTCGCCGCAGGCTTCCATGGGATTTACGACAGCACTGCGTATGATACGCTCCGCGGCATCATCGGCGGCACCCGCTGGGCAAATGACCTCGATCGCCACCACCACGCCGAGTCCAAAAACTTTTACCACGGCGTCCGCTACATCGAGAATCATGATGAATTGAGACTGCCGCGGTGGGAAGGGCAGCCCGTGCCCTATGCGGCATTATGTGTGGCACAGTTCGCCACGACTGCCGCACCCGTGTTGGTGTACAACGGGCAGGAGGTCGGCGAAGCGGCGGAGGGCCCCGGGGGCTACGGCGGGGATAACGGGCGCACTTCCATTTTTGATTATACATCCCTCCCGCATCTTCAGCATTGGGCGAACGGGGGGCGCTACGACGGCGCGGCTATGACGGAGGAAGAACGGGCGTTGCGTACCTTTACCCAAACCTTCCTGCCGCTCCTGCAGCACCCCGCGCTTTCCGCCGGTGTCTTTTACGGCCTCAATTGGGCGAACCGCGCCACCCCTGGTTTCGGCCGGGAGAAAGGTGAAACTGTGTCGGGGCATCATCTCTATGCATTCCTGCGCCACGCCCGCAAGGCGCGTGCAACGGTGCTTGTGCTCTGCAATTTCTCCGCGACGGAGAGCTACACAACCTCGCTCCATATCCCTCTCCATGCGCAGGAATGGGCGGGAAAGAAACCGACCCCGGCGAAGGAATTTACCTTCCTCGACCTCCTTGCTCCCGAGCATGCCCCCCTTGCCGCCACGTCCGAGGAATTGGCCACAACGGGGCTTCCGCTCACGATTCCCGCCGGCGGTGCACTAGTGCTGGAGTGGAGCTGAGAGCGAGAGGCGATGCGAGAAGGAGAGGTGCGTCCATCCCGCACTAATGCCTCCTTGTCGGCACCTCAGCCGTAAATATCAATTCCCAGTCGCGCGAGGTCGGAGAGGGAGAGGGCGCAGGGGTCAGGGGCAACCCAGTGACCGGGGGAGATTTCCTGCGGCGTGAGGTCAAGCCCGTAGGTGGTCTCCAGATAAGGATGGTTGATGCGGCGCCCGAACGCACTGCCGGGCGGCGGGTCGATAGGGGAGGGAACATCACCGGGCAACACGGGAATGTGACGGCGCTTGGTGGGATCCGGCACCGGGATGGCGGAGAGAAGCGCTTTGGTGTAGGCATGGCGTGGGCGGCGGTAGAGTTCCTCCGCAGCGGCCATTTCTACGATTTTGCCGAGATACATCACCGCCACGCGGTCGGAGATGTGGTGCACGACGGAGAGGTCGTGCGAGATGAAGAGGTAGGCCAGCCCGAGCTCCTTCTGGAGGTCAAGCAGCAGGTTGAGCACCTGCGACTGCACAGAGACATCCAGTGCGCTGACGGGCTCATCCAGCACCAGCAGCTTGGGGCCGGGGGCGATGGCGCGGGCAATGCCGATGCGCTGGCGCTGTCCGCCCGAGAACTCATGCGGAAATTTGTCCGCGGCCACTTTGGGGAGTCCGACCAAATCCATGAGCAGCTCCACGCGTTTGCGACGGGATTCTCGCGTGCCGAGCCCGTGGATTTCCAGCGGTTCGGCGATGAGGTGGCGCACATCCATGCGCGGGTCGAGGGAATCTGCAGGGTCTTGGAACACCATCTGCACACGGCGTCGCAGTTTGCGTAGGCTCCATTGCGAGCGGGTGGTGATGTCCTGCCCCATGAAGCGGATGCACCCGTCCGTGGGCTCATGCAGCCGCACGATGCAGCGGCCGATGGTGCTTTTGCCGCAACCGCTTTCCCCCACCAAGCCCAGCGTTTCGCCGGGGGCAATGGTGAAGGAGACATCATCCACCGCCTTGAGCAGTCCCTGCTGCTTGCCGAAGACACCACGCCGCACGGGGAAGTGCATGCGCAGGTGGGAGACATCGAGGATGGGTTCTTCGGCAACCATGGTCGGTATTGTACCTTTTATGCCGGTGTAAGGCAAGGCAGAAGGGGACGGAAATGAAAAAAATGCGGGAGGCCGGCAACTCATGCGCGGCGGTGTCCGGGTCCGGCTGCTGATATAAAAAGTTGTGCTGTACGACAAACTAACGAGGTGGTATAGAGAGCAGGCAATTTTGACTTACTATGATATCTGAAAAATCTCCTGTATCACCGATGCCTGACTCTGTCTCTTTGTCGCATGCCATTCATGATTTTTGCTTTCACTGCCGTTACGAAAAGAATCTCAATGAAAAGACGGTGACAGCATACGCTTCCGACCTCCGTCATTTTTCCGCCTTTCTGATGAAACACTACGCCTGCTCCCGTGTTTCCGTTTCTGCTGAATCGTTGCGGGAATATCTGCGCTCGCTATCCGGCTATAAACCCAAGACGATTAAGCGTCACGTCGCTACGCTCAAGGCCTTTTTCCGGTATGCTTGTGACTTCGGCCTGTTGCAGGAGAATCCCATTCAGCCGTTAAAAATTCATATTCGGATTCCGTCGCTGCTTCCTAATGTGATGACCCTTGGTGAAATGGTGCAGCTGGTGGGCGTGTTGTATCGCCGTCCGATGGCCGCGGAGCTCGCTCTTGTTCAGCGGGAACGCCGTCTGCGGATGACGGCCGTGGCAGAACTGCTGTTCGGTACGGGGCTACGCGTGGCTGAACTCTGCTCCCTTGATACGGATGCCGTGGATTTAACGGGCGGGGTGGTTCGCGTGTTCGGTAAGGGAAGCAAAGAGCGTATCATCCCGATTTGCCGCCCCGAAATCCTGCGGGCGCTGAGGCTTTACCGAGAGGCTACTGCGGCTCGGCGTCCGCCGGCAGAAAAAGCGTTCTTCCTGAATCGTTCCGGTGTGCGCCTGTCTCCGCAAACGATACGGGCGGATATTCACCTGCTCACGCGAGCTGCCGCATTGCCTCGCCGTGTGACGCCGCACACCTTTCGTCATACTCTTGCGACCCTGCTTCTCGATGAAGGTGTCGATATCCGCTTCATTCAACACCTTTTGGGACACAGCTCACTGAGCACCACTCAAATCTATACCCATGTCAGCCAATCCAGCCAACGGCACATTCTGGAAGATTTTCATCCCCGCCGCCGTCTGCCGGCCCCGGAATCGGGTAGCGATAACAGCTGATTATGGATA
>CALBJX010000047.1 GCA_937893015.1 uncultured Verrucomicrobiales bacterium
CGCAGCCGCGCCTCAATTTGACTTCGTACATCGTACATCGTACTTCGTACATCCCTACAAATCCCCCACTTTATGATTCAGCAAAAACCGCCCCGAGGCAAAAGCATCGGGGCGGTGTTGGTGTCATGCCTTACATCTCGCTGCTCGCGGGGGTGTCGGCGGGCTTATCGGCGGGAGTGTCCGCAGGCTTGTCCTTGGGGGCACACTTGCCGCAGCACTTGCCGTCCTTGGCAGCCTTGTCCTTGCAGCACTTCTTGCACATGGCCTTGAAGTGCTCCGCCTTGGCGGGGTCCTTGTCCACGCCGCGGCCGTGCTCGTACATGTGCGCGAGGGCGCGGCAGGCGTGCGGGTTGCCTTCCTCAGCCGCTTTTTCCAGACCGGGGCGGGCGGCGGCATAGAGCTCGTTCGCCTTGTCCGTGTCCTGCGGCATGTCGGCAAGCCCCGTGTCCGTGAGGTAGGCCATCGTGAACTGCGCCACGGGGTCGCCGTTGGCGGCATCCACGGTGATGGTGTCCACATTCAGCCAACCCAGCATGCCGCAATCCTTCGTGCCCGGCTGCGGGGTCACCACGGTGACCGTGGGGGCGGTCATGCTCGCGGTGTCGGGCGCGGGGGTGGCGTTCATGCTCAGGTCGGTGGCTTCCGCCGCGAAGCTCAGGGAGCTCATCGCGGCGACAACAGTCATGATGCTTGTCATCTTCATAGGGCCTCAGTTTGCCTCTACCAACGCCGCTCTGCAAACTAACTCTCCCCCTGTTTAGGAATGACAATTTACAATTACAATTTACAAAATGGGAATCACGCGCACGTGTGCGACGCGTGAAGGAGAAAAAATGCGCGGAAACATGCTGAAAATACAGGGGTTGAGGGAGGAGAACAGGGGAAAAGTGCAAAAAAATGCAAAAAAGTTTGAAATTGTGATTGACGTGTGCGGAAACTTCGTGTATCATCTCCCCGCTTTCACGTCCTTAGTGACGTTATAGAGTCATTGCTTCCGTAGCTCAGTGGTAGAGCGCATCCTTGGTAAGGATGAGGTCGCGGGTTCAAATCCCGCCGGAAGCTCTTTCTGACTCTTGCAAGAATAAGCAGCTTAAAACCAACATCAACATTATGGCTAAAGAAGCATTCCAGCGCACCAAGCCCCACGTGAACGTGGGCACGATCGGTCACGTTGACCATGGTAAGACTTCCCTCACCGCTGCAATTACGTCCGTTCTTGCAGAGCAGGGTAAGGCTGAATTCAAGGCTTACGATCAGATCGACGGCGCTCCCGAGGAGCGCGAACGCGGTATTACGATTTCCACCGCTCACGTGGAGTACGAGACCGACAACCGTCACTATGCTCACGTTGACTGCCCCGGTCACGCCGACTATGTGAAGAACATGATCACGGGTGCTGCCCAGATGGACGGCGCTATCCTCGTGGTTTCCGCCGCTGACGGTCCCATGCCCCAGACGCACGAGCACATCCTGCTTGCCAAGCAGGTGGGCGTGCCCTACATCGTGGTGTTCATGAACAAGATGGACCTCGCTGACCCCGAGCTCGCCGAGCTCGTGGAGATGGAAATCCGCGAACTCCTTTCCAAGCACGAGTTCGACGGCGACGGCTGCCCCATCATCAAGGGTTCCGCCGTGCAGGCTCTGAACGGCGATGCCGCTTCCAAGCAGGCTATCCTCGACCTCATGGCTGCCGTTGACGAGTACATCCCCACCCCCGAGCGTCCCGTGGACAAGCCCTTCCTCATGCCCGTGGAAGACGTGTTCTCCATCTCCGGCCGCGGTACCGTGGCTACGGGTCGTATCGAGCGTGGTATCATCCACAAGATGGAAGAAGTCGAAATCGTGGGTATCAAGCCCACCGTTAAGACCTCCGTCACGGATATCGAAATGTTCCGCAAGCTCCTCGATCAGGGTGAAGCCGGTGATAACGTGGGCGTGCTGCTCCGCGGTATCAAGAAGGAAGACATCGTCCGCGGTCAGGTGATTGCCAAGCCCGGTTCCGTGACCCCCCACACCGCTTTCGAAGCCGCCGTGTACGTGCTGACGAAGGAAGAAGGTGGCCGTCACACTCCCTTCTTCAACAACTATCGTCCTCAGTTCTACTTCCGTACGACGGACGTGACCGGTACCGTGTCCCTCGCTGAAGGCACCGAAATGGTGATGCCCGGCGATAACGTGACCATCAACGTGGAGCTCATCACCCCCGTCGCTATGGAAGAGGGTATGCGCTTCGCTATCCGCGAAGGTGGCCGCACGGTGGGCGCCGGTAAGGTTGCCGCCATCAAGGCCTGAGTTTAATCTCACTAAATAAGGTTGCCGCTGACCGCACCTCGGTTGCGGTGACCCCGGCCGGGGGGATGCCCCACAAAGGCATCCCCCCTACAAGCCGAAAGAAAGGAGTAAGGTAAAAGGGTACTAGCTCAATCGGTAGAGCAGCGGTCTCCAAAACCGCGTGTTGGGAGTTCGAGTCTCTCGTACCCTGCCAGCCTTCCTCCTTTTTTCTCCCCCTAAATCCCCCGCACAAAAACTTCCATGTTCCGCAAGATTTCCCAATACATCTCCGCCGTGAAAGGCGAGCTCAAGAAGTGCTCCTGGCCTTGGGAGAGCGACCCGAAGATTACCGGGTTCAAGAAGTTCCGCGAGTTGCAGGGGTCCACGTTGATGGTGCTGGTGGCCATGGTGCTGCTGGGTGCCTACGTGGCTTTCTTTGACTATGTGATGGCCGCTGTCGTGACCAAGGCTATCCTCATCCTTTCCTGATTGTCCCCACACCCGCATCTTTGCTATGTCCCGTCCCTTTGATCGCAAAGCAGGTTCCAAGCGCTCCATCCCGGAGGCGAAAGACCAGTGGTATGTGCTCCACGTGCTCTCCAACAAGGAGCGCCGCTCCGTGGAAAACCTCAACCGCCTGTTCAAGGAGGATGAGGAAATGGGCGCCCTGGTGCAGAGCGCTCCGCTCGTCCCCACCGAGAAGGTGGAAGACGTCCGCAACGGCAAGAAGTACATCGTGGAGCGCAAGCTCTACCCCGGCTATGTGTACCTGAACTTCGCGCTGCGCCGCCCCGACGGCTCGCTGAACAACGACGCCTGGTACAAGATTCAGGCGGTGGACGGCGTCATCAGCTTCGCCTGCGGCCGCAACAAGGAGCCCCTCCCCATGTCCGCCAAGGATGTGGCCGAGCTCATGGCCGAAATCGAGCGCCGCAGCGGCGCTGCCCGCCCCAAGGTGTCCTACACCGTGGGCGAGGAAGTCATCGTGCTGGACGGCGCCTTCGCCGGCGAGCGCGGCATCGTGGAGATGGTGGATGCCGAGCGCGGTCGTCTCCGCGTGGGCGTGACCATGTTCGGCCGCTCCAACCCGCTCGACCTCGACTACACGCAGGTCGCTCAGGTGCCGGAGGACGAGAAGGGCGCAGCCCTGTAAGGCTCACAAGATTTTTCGGTGCTGCGCACAGCCGAACGGTTGGGCACAGCGTGTAACCCCCAAGAGAAAAAAGACTTCGCGGTGGGGCAGGGAACATCAAGGAACCCTGTGAAACCGCAAACCCAAGAAATAATACCATGGCAAAAGAAGTAGTTAAAGTCATTAAGCTGCAGATTCCTGCCGGCGCTGCGAATCCCTCGCCGCCCGTCGGTCCTGCGCTTGGTCAGGCCGGTGTGAACATCATGGGCTTCTGCAAAGAGTTCAACGCTAAGACTCAGAAGCAGGCCGGTGACGTTCTGCCCGTCGTGATTACCGTCTACAAGGATAAGTCCTTCGATTTCATCACCAAGCAGCCCCCGGCAGCCCTTCTCATCAAGAAGGCCGCCAACATCAAGTCCGGTTCCGGTGAGCCGAACAAGAAGAAGGTTGCCAAGCTCTCCAAGGAGAAGCTGATGGAAATCGTCAACACCAAGATGCCCGACCTCAACACCACCAACCCCGAAGCCGCCGCCCGCATCATCGCCGGTCAGGCCCGCCAGATGGGTGTGGAAGTGGAGGGTCTCTGATCCCCTTCCGCAGGAGGGAACAATAATAACCCGAACGTACTGCTAAACAAACATGTCTACGAAACGCTCCAAGCGCTACAACGAGGCGGCCAAGCTTGTCGAAACCGGCAAGACCTTCGCCGTTGAAGAAGCCGTAGAGGTCATGAAGAGCTTCCCCGCTCCCAAGTTTGACCCCACGGTCACGGTGTCCTTCCACCTCACGGTGGATCCCCGCAAGTCCGACCAGATGGTGCGCGGCTCTGTCGCTCTGCCCCATGGTACCGGTAAGAATGTTCGCGTCATCGTCTTTGCTCAGGGTGAAGCCGCTCAGGCCGCCCTCGAAGCCGGTGCCGAGAAGGTCGGTCTGGAAGACCTCATCGCTGAGATCCAGAACGGCTTCCTTGACTTCGACAGCGCAATCGCCACCCCGGGCGCCATGGCCCAGGTGCGTAAGATTGCCCGCGTCCTCGGCCCGCGCGGCCTGATGCCCAACCCCAAGACCGGCACCGTGACGGAAGACACCGCCAAGGCCGTCAAGGAAGTGAAGGCCGGCCGCGTTGACTTCAAGGTCGACAAGAACGCCAACATCTCCGCCGCCGTCGGCAAGCTCTCCTTCGAGCCCGAGAAACTTGTGGAAAACGCCCGCGCGTTCATCAGCGCCGTGGTGAAGGCCCGCCCCTCCGGCGCCAAGGGTGCCTACATCGCCTCCGCGACGATGGCCAGCTCCATGAACCCCGGTCTGGCTCTTGCCCAGGTGGAATACTCCAAGAACTAAAACCTGAACCTCCTCTACTATCATGAGTCACGAAAAGAAAGTGAATGCCGATAAGGGCGTTATCATCGATAACCTGCAGGCGAAGGTCAATGAGTCCCCCTTCGTGCTGGTCATCGACTACACGGGTGTGACCGTTCCCGAGTTCACCGGCCTGCGCGCTGAGCTGGCTGCCGCCGGTGCCAGCTGCATGGTCGCCAAGAACACCTTCATGGCCAAGGCGATTGCCGCCGCCGGTCTCCCCGACATCTCCGCCCACCTCAAGGGTCAGACGGCGTATGTCATGGGTCAGAACGACGTGTGCGCCGCTGCCAAGGTTGTCAACACCTTCGCGAAGAAGAGCAAGAAGGCCCCCTACAAGACCGGTATCCTCGACGGCGCCGAACTGACGCCCGAGAAGATTAAGGCCCTCGGCGACCTTCCCAGCCGCGAGGTGCTCCTTGCCACCTTGCTTGGTACGATCAACGGCGCCGGCTCCGCCCTCGCCCGTGTCATCCAGGCTTATGTGGACAAGCAGAACGGTGGCGCCGAAGAAACGGCGTCTGCAGAATAAATACAAAAAAAATCTTGACCTGATGGCGGCGGTGTGGTATCACCGCCCCGCCGCCTGAAAAAATGAGGCTCTCTGTCGGCTCTCCGGCCGGTGAGAACTGAAATGGGAGGGAAGCCCCCTCCCGCGACAAGAACCAAATTAAATACCATATACTACAATGGCTGATCTCAATACTATCGCTGAGGAACTCGGCAAGCTTACCATCCTGGAGGCCGCCGAACTTGTTAAGATGCTCGAAGAGAAGTGGGGCGTTTCCGCCGCCGCTCCCGTCGCTGCTGCCGGTGCTGCTCCCGTCGCCGCTGAGGCTGCGGAAGAGAAGACCGAGTTCAACGTGGAACTTACCGAAGCCGGTGCCAACAAGATTGCTGTCATTAAGGCTGTGCGCGGCGTGAAGGCCGGTCTCGGTCTGGCTGACGCTAAGAAGCTCGTCGAGAGCGCTCCTGCCGTCATCCTCGAGGGTGCCAGCAAGGAAGACGCCGAGAAGGCTAAGGCCGAACTCGAAGCGGCCGGCGCTAAGGTTACCATCAAGTAAGCTTTCGCTTTACGCGATTGCAGGGGAGAAATTTCTTCTCCCCTGCTTTCGCGTCTCTTCGTATACGCACGCGTATATAGGGCGCTTCTAAGCTGCTGACTGTCAGCGGATTAAAGCGCCAAAAAACAACAAAACCAAACAAGACGTCGCCGCAAGGCGCGGTAAAGTCGATGCGGGGCAGGGGCCCCGATGGCGAGCTGCTGAACGCTCCGCATCGGTTTTACCAAAGAAACCGAGCCTGCACCCGGTCACAAGGTGCGAAAATCAATCTCACGCCAACTCCATGTCAAAGCCCAAGCAAGAGCGAATCAGTTTCGGCAAGATTAAGGAGGTCATCGAACCGCCTAACTTGATTGAGATTCAGACCAAATCTTACGAAGAATTTCTTCAGCGCTTCACCGAGCCGGACAAGCGCCTCAAAATCGGCCTTCAGGCCGTCCTTTCCGAGCACTTCCCCATCGAAAGCTACGATGGCCAGATTCGCTTGGAGTTTGACTCCTATGAAATCGCCCCGCCCAAGACGAGCGATTTCGCCGCCATCCGTGCGGGTGAGACCTACAGCGCCGCCCTCTACGTGAAGTTCCGCCTCAAGTGCGGCGACTACACCGCCGAGGAAAACGTGTACATGGGTGAAATCCCCATGATTACCGACCGCGGTACCTTCGTCATCAACGGTGCGGAGCGCGTCATCGTCGCCCAGCTGCACCGCTCCCCCGGTCTGTGCTTCGAGAAGACGCAGCACGCCAACGGCAAGGACATCTTCTCCTTCCGCATCATCCCCGACCGCGGCAGCTGGCTGGAGGTGCAGTTCGACACGAGCGACCTCATGTACGTCTTCCTCGACCGCCGTCGCCGTCGTCGCAAGTTCCTTGCGACCACCTTCCTGCGCTACCTCGGCTACGAGAGCGACCGCGACATCGTCGAGCAGTTCTACACCATCCAGACCCTGCGTCTGGAGGACGTGGCCGGCGACGAGCTCGAATACCTCGTGCCCTTCGAGGACGTGACCTATGGTGAGGAGAAGGACGGCCGCAAGGCGACCATCATCTCCAAGGCCTACGAAACCCTCAGCCTTGCCACCATCCGCAAGATGCAGGAGCTGGGCATCACGGAGATTGAGGTCATCGACCAGCGCGAAGAAGAAACCCTCGTCAAGACCCTCAAGAAGGACCCCGCCCACGACCGCGAGGGGGCTCTTCGCGAAATCTTCCACAAGTTCCGCCCCGGCGACCCCGCCTCCGTGCAGCAGGCCGCGACCGCTCTCGACCGCCTCTTCAAGGACGAGAAGCGCTACGACCTCACCCGCGTGGGCCGTTACAAGATTAACCAGAAGCTCGGTCTCGATGTGCCCGAGGATGACCGCCTCATCAAGCCCATCGACTTCCTCTCCGCCCTCAAGTACCTGCTGCGCCTCAAGCACGGCGAAGGTCAGGTGGACGACATCGACCATCTCGGCAACCGCCGCGTGCGTGCCGTCGGCGAACTCATCGCCAACCAGTGCCGCGTGGGTCTGGCCCGCACCGAGCGTCTTGTCAAGGAGCGCATGACCCTGTGCGACACCACGCGCACGGACATCACGCCCAGCAAGCTCATCAACCCGAAGGCTCTCAGCGCCGTCGTGCGCGACTTCTTCGGCCGCAGCCAGCTCTCCCAGTTCATGGACCAGATCAACCCGCTGGCCGAGCTCACGCACAAGCGCCGCCTGTCCGCTCTGGGCCCGGGCGGTCTGAACCGCGACCGCGCCGGTTTCGAGGTTCGAGACGTGCATCCCTCCCACTACGGCCGTATCTGCCCCATTGAGACGCCTGAAGGCCCGAACATCGGTCTGATTAACTCTCTCTGCACCTACGCCCGCATCGACGAGTACGGCTTCATCGAGACCCCCTTCCGCAAGGTCAAGAAGAACAAGAAGGGCGAAATCGAGGTGACGAACGAGGTCGAGTACCTCACCGCCGACAAGGAAGAGTATCTTCTCATTGCGCAGGCGAACAACCCCATCGACAACGACAACGGCCACGGCCACTTCGTCAACAAGCGCATCACCGCCCGTGAGCGCGGCGAGTTCATCGAGGTGGATCCCGCCCGCGTGTCCTACATGGACGTGTCGCCCAAGCAGATTATCTCCATCGCTGCCGGTCTCATTCCCTTCCTCGAGCACGATGACGCCAACCGAGCCCTCATGGGTGCGAACATGCAGCGTCAGGGTGTGCCGTTGATGGTGAATCAGGCCCCGCTCGTGGGTACGGGCATCGAGGCCAAGTGCGCCCGCGACAGTTGCTCCGTGGTCTGCGCCAAGGCTCCCGGCATCGTCGCCTCCGCCACGGCCGAGTACATCGTCACCACCCCCACGGGTGAGCTGCCGGTGTCCCCCAACACATGGCTGAGCGACCCCGACAGCATCAAGACCGATGCCGACAAGGGTATCTACGTGTACCAGCTGCGCAAGTTCATGCGCTCCAACGCCTCCACCTGCATCAACCAGAAGCCCATCGTCTCCCGCGGCGATGTGGTGAAGCCCGGTGATGTGCTGGCGGACGGCCCCTGCACGGACGGCGGCGAGCTCGCCCTCGGCCGCAACGTGCTCGTGGCGTACATGTCCTGGTATGGTTACAACTTCGAAGACGCCATCATCATCTCCGAACGCCTCGTGCAGGAGGACGCCTACACGTCCATCCACATCGAGGAGTTCGAGGAGAAGGCGCGCGACACCAAGCTCGGTCCCGAGGAAATCACGCGCGATATCCCCAACGTGGGTGATGACGCGCTCAAGAATCTGGGCAGCGACGGCGTCGTTCGCATCGGTGCCGAGGTGAAGCCCGGCGACATTCTCGTCGGTAAGATTACGCCCAAGAGCGAGACCGACCTCGCCCCCGAAGAGCGTCTTCTGCGCGCCATCTTCGGTGAAAAGGCCGCCGATGTGAAGGACACCTCCCTCCGCGTGCCCCCGGGCACCACGGGTGTGGTGATGGACGTGCGCGTCGTGCGCACCGCCGCTCCCGGCGCTCCCGCCGTGGATGTGGAGAAGGAAAGCCAGAAGCAGCGCAAGAAGGTGGATACCGAGTACGAGCACGATCGCGACGCCCTCATCGAGCAGCTCACGAGCAAGCTCTCCGACCGCCTGCTGGGCGAGAAGATTCCCTTGGAAGTGACCCGCGTGGGCACCAACGAGGTCATCATCCCCGCCAACCGCAAGATTACCAAGACGCTCCTCCGCAAGCTCGCCGTGCACCACGACCAGATTGAGATGAGCGAAAGCCCCGTGCGCAACCAGATTTTCGAAATCATCAACGCCTACGAGCCCCGCTTCGCCGACCTCGACGAGGAACGCGACCGCAAGCTCGACCAGATTGAGGCGGGCGCCGAGATGGATCCCGGCGTGGTGACGGAAGTCAAGGTCTACATCGCCACCAAGCGCAAGCTCGGCGTGGGTGATAAGATGGCCGGTCGTCATGGTAACAAGGGTGTGTGCTCCCGCGTGCTGCCCGTCGAAGATATGCCCTATCTGGAGGATGGTACCCCCGTGGACATCATCCTGAACCCCCTGGGCGTGCCTTCCCGAATGAACGTGGGTCAGGTGCTGGAAGCCCACCTCGGCGTCGCTGCCAAGGCTCTGGGCTTCAAGGTGGCCACCCCCGTGTTCGACGGTATCGCCGAATCTCAGATTTGGGACTACATGAGCCAGGCCAAGAAGGTCGACGGCTTCTCTTGGGTGGGCGACGGCAAGGACGGCTCCGTGGCCGGTAAGAGCCGCCTCATCGACGGTCTCACGGGTGAATACTTCCACTACCCCGTCGTGGTGGGTTACACCTACATGCTCAAGCTGAACCACCTCGTGGCCGACAAGGTGCACGCCCGTGCCGTGGGTACCTACTCCCTCGTCACGCAGCAGCCGCTCGGCGGTAAGGCGCAGCACGGCGGCCAGCGCTTCGGTGAAATGGAAGTGTGGGCCATGGAAGCCTACGGCGCCGCCTACACGCTGCAGGAGCTGCTCACCGTCAAGTCCGACGACGTGCAGGGCCGTACCCGCATCTACGAGAACATCGTCAAGGGCGACAACTCGCTGGATGCCGGCACGCCGGAATCCTTCAACGTGCTCATCAAGGAAATGCAGGCCCTCTGCCTCAACGTGCAGCCCACGGAGAAGAAGGACCGCGAGAACGCCGCTCCGACCACGGACGACCTCTTCGCCCTGCTTGCCGGTGACGGCATGGAGGACGAGGAAGTGCCTGCCGGTGACGACGACTTCGATTCCGATGAGGACTTCGACGACGACGATTTCGATTCCGACGACGACGAGATGTAAACCTGTAACCGCCGCGCGGGTGTGACACACGCCCCGCGCGGCAACCCAACCTTTCAACACACTTACTTCGATTATGGCTTATATCGACATGAACAACGAGAAGCCCAAGAACTTCGACCAGGTTTGCATCACCGTGGCCAGCCCCGAGGACATCGTGGCGTGGTCCAGCGGCGAGGTCAAGAACCCGGAGACGATTAACTATCGTACCTTCAAGCCGGAGAAGGGCGGTCTCTTCTGCGAGCGCATCTTCGGCCCGACCCGCGACATGGAGTGCTCCTGCGGCCGCTACAAGCGCGCCAAGAACAAGGGCATGATCTGCGACCGCTGCGGCGTGGAGGTGACCTCCGCCCGCGTGCGCCGCGAGCGCATGGGCCACATCAACCTGGCCGTGCCCGTCACGCACATCTGGTTCTACAAGTGCATGCCCAGCCGCATCGGTCTGATGCTCGACATCACCTCCCGCGATCTGGAGCGCATCATCTACTACGAGGACTACATCATCATCGACCCCAAGGACGTGCCCGGCTACAACCGCTGCGACATCCTCACGGAGGAAGAGTACGATGACCTTGTGGAAGACTACGGCGATGACGCCCCCGAGGCCGGCATGGGTGCCGCCGCCATCAAGCGCCTGCTGGAGACCATCGACCTCGATGCCCTCATCGACCAGCTCAAGCAGGAGATGGAGAAGACCAACTCCAAGCAGAACAAGCGCAAGATTGCCAAGCGTCTGCAGCTCGCCCAGGGCTTCAAGAGCAGCGGTTGCCACCCCGAGTGGATGGTGCTCACCGTGCTGCCCGTCATTCCCCCGGACCTGCGTCCCCTCGTCCCGCTGCCCGGCGGTCGTTTCGCGACCTCCGACCTCAACGACCTGTACCGCCGCGTCATCAACCGTAACAACCGCTTGAAGGAGCTCTCCGCCCTCCAGACTCCCGAAGTCATCAAGCGCAACGAAATGCGCATGCTGCAGGAGGCCGTGGACGCCCTCTTCGACAACGGCCGTCATGGTCGCCACGTCACGGGTGCCGGCAACCGCCCGCTGAAGTCCCTCTCCGACATGCTCAAGGGCAAGAGCGGCCGCTTCCGTCAGAACCTGCTCGGTAAGCGCGTGGACTACTCCGGCCGTTCCGTGATTGTCATCGGCCCGCACCTCAAGATGAACCAGTGCGGTCTGCCCAAGAAGATGGCCCTCAACCTCTTCGAGCCCTTCATCATCCACCGCCTGAAGGAACTCGGCTACGTGCACACCGTGCGCTCCGCCAAGAAGATGATTGACCGCAAGGAAGCCATCGTGTGGGATATTCTGGAAGAGGTGACCAAGGGCCACCCCGTGTTCCTGAACCGTGCTCCTACGCTGCACCGCCTCTCCATTCAGGCTTTCGAGCCTGTGCTCATCGAAGGCTCCGCCATCCGCCTGCACCCCCTCGTGTGTACGGGTTACAACGCTGACTTCGACGGTGACCAGATGGCCGTGCACGTTCCCCTGAGCGTGGAAGCCCAGTTGGAAGCCCGCCTCATGATGCTGGCCCCCAACAACATCTTCTCCCCCGCCAGCGGCAAGCCCATCTGCACGCCCACGCAGGATATCATTCTCGGTTCCTACTACCTGACGCACACCCGCGCCAAGGAAGTGAAGGAACAGCAGGACAACCAGCATCTGCTGCCCCTCTTCGAGTCCATCTCGGAGGTGGAGTTCGCCATCGCTGCCCGCAAGATCGGCTACCACGAGTGGATTCGCCTCAAGAACCCCGACTACGGCAAGACGGGTGCTGCCTTCGACAAGCTCGCGTTCAACCAGGAGAACGTGGACAAGAAGACCATCGTCACCACCGCCGGCCGCGTCCGCTTCAACGAAATCTGGCCGGACGAGATGGGCTACATCAACCGCAACATCGGCAAGAAGCAGATGGGTGAGCTCATCTGGCGCTGCTACCAGATCTGCGGCCAGAAGAAGACCGTGGAAACCCTCGACGCCCTCAAGGCTCTGGGTTATAAGGAAGCCACGCGCTCCGGTTGCTCCATCGGTATCGTCGACATGGTGGTGCCCGAGGGCAAGAACGAGATGATTGCCGCCGCCTACGAGCAGGTCGCCAAGGTGACCGAGCAGTACGAGGAAGGCCTGATCACCAACGGCGAACGTTACGAAAAGGTCGTGAACATCTGGTCCACCACCACGGACGCCATCCAGAAGGAGCTCTACACCAAGCTCGAGTTCAACGAAGGCTCCGCCGTCGCCAGCCCGCTCTACATGATGGTGGACTCCGGCGCTCGTGGTAACAAGGCGCAGATTAAGCAGCTCTCCGGTATGCGCGGCCTCATGGCCAAGCCCAGCGGTGAAATTATCGAACGCCCCATTACCTCCAACTTCCGCGAGGGTCTGTCCGTGCTGGAGTACTTCATCTCCACCCACGGTGCCCGTAAGGGTCTCGCCGATACCGCTTTGAAGACGGCAGACTCCGGTTACATGACCCGTAAGCTCGTCGACGTGGCGCAGGACGTCATCGTCCGCGACATCGACTGCGGCACGGAGCAGGGCATCACCATGACCGCCATCTACGATGGTGAGGACGAGATTGCCTCCCTCGCCACCCGTATTTACGGCCGTGTGACCTGCAGCGACATCATCGACCCCACCAGCAAGGAAATCATCGTTGCCAAGAACGAGATTATCACCGACGAGGCCGCCAAGCGCATCGAGAAGGTGGGTATCGAGAAGGTCAAGGTGCGTTCCATCCTCACCTGCGAACTCGGCAAGGGCTGCTGCGCCAAGTGCTACGGCCTCAACCTCGCCACGGGCAAGAGCGTGAAGGTCGGCGAAGCCGTCGGTATCATCGCCGCCCAGTCCATCGGTGAGCCCGGTACGCAGCTGACGATGCGTACCTTCCACGTCGGTGGTACGGCTACCGCCGCCGCCAACCATCCCGAGTACGTCGCCAAGTCCGCCGGTACCCTCGTGTACGACGAAGACCTCCGCGGCCGCTGCGTGCAGGATGAAAACGGCGACATGGTCGTGCTCTCCAAGAACGGCAGCGTGAAGATTTATGATGAAGAAGGCAAGGAGCTTGAATCCTACCAGCTCATCATGGGTACCATCCTGCACGTCAAGGACGGCGAGAAGGTCGAGGGCGGCAAGGTCATTGCCGAGTGGGATCCCTTCGCCATTCCGGTCATCTCCGAAATCGGCGGCACCATCGAGTTCCACGACCTCATCGAAGGCATCACCTGCCGCACCGAACATGGTGAAACCGGCAAGGGCCAGATTGTCATCATCGACCACCGCCAGGACCTCGCCCCGCGCGTCATCGTGCACACGGGCAAGGGCGACAAGGACAAGCCCCGCGTGTACGCCATTCCCACGGGTGCCTACCTCGCCGTCTCCGACAAGCAGAAGATTTCCGCCGGTACCGTGCTCGCCAAGACGCCCCGCAAGGTGCAGAAGACGAACGATATTACGGGCGGTCTGCCCCGCGTGGCCGAGCTCTTCGAAGCCCGCCGCCCGAAGGAGACCTGCGTGCTCGCTGAGATGGATGGTATCGTCGCCATCGACGACGCCATGATTCGCGGCAAGAAGGTCGTCACCATCTACCGCGACGCCGAAGCCCGCGAGGCCGCCTCCAAGAGCCGCCGCCGCTCCACCAAGCTGGAGGAGCGCGACGCCAACGACGGCGCCATCTCCTGCAAGCACCTCGTGCCCATGGACCGCCACATCATCGTCCACGACGGCGACTACGTGCATGCCGGTGAGCCCCTCTCCGACGGCTCCGAAGCTTCCGACGAAATCCTCCGCATCTGCGGCAAGGAAGCCCTGCAGGAGCACCTCGTCAACAAGGTGCAGCAGGTGTACCGCGTGCAGGGTGTGGAAATCAACGACAAGCACGTGGAAATCATCGTCTCCC
>CALBJX010000048.1 GCA_937893015.1 uncultured Verrucomicrobiales bacterium
AACCCACGACATCAACCTTGGCAAGGTTGCGCTCTACCACTGAGCTACATCCGCGGTTGCGGCGCCTTGCGGCGTTGTTGCGAGGGCATTATACGCGGACGAAGGAGGAATGCAAGACTTTTTTGCGAGAAAAACGCAAAAAAGTGCGGGATTCGGAGGAAGGTGTCACAGCGTCAGCGTCTTGCCGGGCTCGGGGATGAGGACGCGGGCGTCGGGCAGGGCGGCGGCGATGGAGTCGCGCATCCATGCGGCGGCATCGGGGTCGCCGTGGACGATGAGGACGGTCTCGGGTTTCAGGCGGGCGGCATAGTCCACCAGCGCCTCGCGGGTGGCGTGGCCGGAGAAATCGAAACTCTCCACGCGGCAGTTGAGCGGGTATTTCTGGCCGCCTTTGGTGCGCAGCTGCACCTGTTCGCCGTGCGGGGTGGCCTTGACGGCACCCGCGGGTGAGTCAGGGTCGCTGTAGCCCACGAAGAGGATGGCGTCTTTCGGGTGGGTGATGATTTGCTCCGCCAGCTTGTGGGAGACGGTGTGCTCGCTCATCATGCCGCTGGAGACAAGGTAGATGTTGCCGGGGGATGCGACAAGAGGCTCGCGCCCCTGCTTGGGCAGCCCGTGGGTTTCCACGCTCTCGCCGAGGCGGTAGCCGGGGTTCAGGCGCGGCGTGCTGTCCGCCAGTTTGTCGAACACCGCCGTGATTTTGGAGGACAGGCCGCCGAAGTACACGGGCACATCGGGAATAAGGCCCTTCTTCTTGAACTTGCCGATTTCGCAGAGCAGGCCTTGGCTCTTGCCCAGCGCAAAGACGGGGATGAGCACCGCACCGCCGTCTTCGAGCACCTCGCGGATGGTGTCGGCAAAGCGCCGCAACTCCTTGGCGCGGGTGTAGTCCGCAGGGCGTTCGGTGACGCCGTGCGTGCTCTCGATGATGAGCACATCCACGCCGTCCTCGGGGAAATCCGCGCCCGCGATGAGCGTTTGGTTTTCAAACTGCACATCGCCCGTGTAAAAGATGGTTTTGCCGCTCGCGGATTCCAGCTGCACGCCGCAGGAGCCGAGGATGTGCCCCGCGTCGAAAAGCGTGGCGAGCACCTCGCCGTTGCGACCGGTGCGGAAGGGGGCGTTGTAGGGGCGGGGCATCCAGTTGCGGGTGGCGGCCTCCAGCTCGCCGTGGGTGAAGAAGGGGTATTCGATGATACCCTCCTGCGTGCGCTTGGCGGTCATCACGTTCACGGAGTTGTGCAGCATCGCGTTGCCGATGGCGGCGGTGCCCTCCGTCATGATGACCTCGGCGGCGGGGTATTTGTCTTGCAGAATGGGCAGGGTGCCGATGTGGTCGAGGTGGGAGTGGGTAATGAAGATGCAGTCGGGGTCCGCTGCGCCGATGAGGGTAAAGTCCGGTGTGGCCTCCGCCCCTTCCTTCTTGGGGTGCATGCCGGAGTCGAGCACGATGCGCGAGCCGTCCATGTCCAACAGGTAGCAGTTGGAGCCGATTTCCACGGAGCGCGAGAGATTGGTGAAACGTATCATTCTTTTACTGGTCTACCCCCAGTTTGCCCGCAAATCACCTTCCTGTCAAGGCGACAATGTGTAATGGCATGATGCACTGTACGCGGGGGCATCCCCGTAATTCCTCGCTCTGCATGCCGCATTTCCTGCTTTTCCTGCGGGTGGGTTCGTGCTTAAATAGCCGCAGCTATGAGCACGATTTACGAAGAGATTACCAACGGAATGAAAGACGCCATGCGCTCCAAGAATACTGTGGCGCTGGGGGCGCTGCGCGGTCTGAAGGCTGCGCTTATGAATGCGCAGGTGGCCAAGGGCAATGTGCACGATGAGCTGCCCGCCAACGAGGCGCAGAATGTCGTCCGCAAGCTCATCAAGCAGCACGAGGACTCCATCGCCCTGTATGAAAAGGCCAACCGCCCCGAATCCATTGCGAAGGAACAGGCCGAAATCGAGGTGCTGGCCGCCTTCCTGCCCAAGGAAATGGATGTGGCGGAAATCACCGCTATTTTGGAAACCGTCATCACGGAGCTCGGTGCCACGACCAAGAAGGACATGGGCCGCGTGATGAAGGAGATGCAGGCCCGCACGGAAGGGCGCGCCCCGGGCAAGCTGCTCTCGCAGATGGTTTCCGCCAAACTGAGCTGAGCCATGTTTGCCGCCGTGATTGTGGCGGCGGGCTCCTCCCGCCGCGCCGGTTTCGATAAGCTGGCTGCGCCGCTGGCCGGGCAGCCTGTGCTGCGCCGCAGTGTGGATGCCTTTGTCGCGGCGGGGGCGTCTGCCGTTATCGTCGTTTGTCCGGAGGACCGCTGGGTGGAAACAGGGCTTGCAGCGGCGGAATTCCCCGTTCCCGTCACCCGCGTGGACGGCGGCAAGGAACGTCAGGATTCCGTCTTTGCGGGGCTTGCCGCTCTGCCCGCAGGGCTGGAGTTTGTCGCCGTGCACGACGGAGCCCGCCCGCTCATTACGGCTGAGGGGATTGAGAAATGCCTGACGGCCGCGCAGAAGACGGGCGCTGCTGCCTGCGCCCACCCCGTGGTGGATACGCTGAAACGCGCCAATACCGAAGGCTACGCACAAACGGAAAAAGTCTCCCGAGAGAATCTCTGGGGCATGGAAACGCCGCAGATTTTCTTCATTCCCCTCCTGCGCGAGGCCTACGAAACCGTGAAGGCGCAAGGCTTGCTGGTGACGGATGAGGTTTCCGCCGTGGAGGTGCTGGGGACGCCGACCGCTTTGGTGCAGGTGGGCCCGAATATGAAAATCACCCTGCCCGGTGATTTGGAACTGGCGGAACTGATTTTCACCGCGCGGCACGCATGATCGCCGCCGCACAGCCTGCGTGGATTCTCGGGACGGGATTTCTCGGCTCGCGTCTGCGCAGACTGTTGCCGCAGAGCATCGGTATCGACCGCGCTGCCCCTGCGGAGGTGCAGGGGGACGCCGCTGATCCCGCCGTGTTGACCCGAGCCGAGTCCCTGATGCCGCCCGCTCTCATCTTCTGCTGTCTTTCCACCCGCGGGGGGGAGGCAGCGGAGTACCGCCGCACCTACCTCGATGTCGTGCGTGCGCTGCCGGTGTCTGCCCGTATCATCTTTTGTTCCTCTCTGTCGGCAGGGGCGGGAGCTTCGGAAAAAGCGGGTATTCTGCGGGAAGCGGAGCAGTGCGTACTGGCCCGTGGCGGCGTGGTTGTGCGGCTGGCTGCTCTTTACGGCGAGGGCCGCTGTGAGTTGTTGCGTCGCCACCGCGCGGGGGAACCCCGTCTGGCAGGGAAGGAGACGCGCCGCCTGAACTACATCCATGTTGATGATGCCGCAGCCGCTTTGCTTGCGGCGGCAGCAGCCCCGAGCGGTATCTATGCCGCTTGCGGGGATTGTTTGAGCAAATCGGAAGCGTATGCCCTGTTGGAGGAAGTGACCGGTATTCCTGCTGCGGCGGAGAGTGCTCCCGCAGGCCGCCGCGGGCTGACGGATGCCGACCCCGCCGCCCTTTCCCCCGTGCCGAACTGGCAGCCCGGAGTTGCCTTTGCTGACTGGTGCCGCCATGCGTGATGATTATTACGAGCTGCTGGATATCGCCCCCACCGCCACGGCGGAGGAGGTGAAGCGCGCGTACTACAGACAGGCGCGGCGCTACCACCCCGACCGCAATCCGGATGATGCCGCGGCGGAGGAGCGTTTCAAACTCATTGCGGAGGCCTACCGCATTTTGGGCGATGCGGACGAACGCTATCAGTACGACGGCTGGCTGGAACGCCACCGCCGCTTGGCGCATGCGCCCGAGCTGGAGAGCATGCAGCGCCACATCCGTGTCTCCGCCCGCCACGGACGCGACCGCCGCGCAGAACGGCGGGTCCGCGCCGAACATCGCCGCGGCGGCCGCCGAGAGCGTTCATCCGTGCATGTGCGCCCTTTTCTGTTGAGCTCCCGCCGTCCGCCGAGCCTTGCTACCATGGTGGTGGTGTACATCATGGCGGCCTGTCTCATTGTGCCTGCTATCATCAAAGGTTTTACGGCTGCTTACCGCACCCCCGCCGCGGAGCCCGAGAAACCCAAACAGGAACTTTCGGAGGCCGAAATCCGTGCTCGGTTGGAGAATTACAACAACGACCTGCTGCAACGCGCCAAGGCGGGGGACCCCGTGGCGCAGTTACGCTATGGCAATTTGCTCTACCGCGGTGTCGGTATCCGTCAAAATCAGCAGGAGGCGCACGAGTGGTGGAAAAAAGCCGCAGAGCAGGGCAATGCCGCTGCGTTGTACAGCCTTCAACATTTCCCCGTGAACGCCGAGGCCGGCAATTGAGCCGCTCCCCCGCTTTCCATCCGTTCCTCAAGGTTAGGCTCATTCCCTGTGTCGCAACGGCATGAGGAAGAGAGAAATTGCATTGGCGGAGATGGCAATTGCCTGGTATTTGTGGCTGCTTCTTTGGATTCTGTGGGGGTGAAGGAATTTTGTAGGAAAGATGGCCGGCCCGGTCGAGGCAGCATCGAGCTACCCCGGCCCATCTCTAATCAGTATTGAAGGCTCAGGCGGAGCCGCGTGTCCTTGCGGTATGTCTCCGATGTTTGTACGTTTGGGCGGGGTGAGCCGCCGTCTGTTTGAGTATGTTTGGTCATGGCTCGGTTCCGCGGCGGCAGTGGCGTTGATGCTGGGGGTGCTGGCCATGGGGGTGCACCATGTGAGCTCCCCGAACGCTGATGATGTGCCGCGCCTGCGTTGCTATGCAGGGGTGCGCAACGCTGCGGGGGCTGAACCGCCGCAGGGTATCACGCCGCTGGGGAATACGCTGGCGGATGCGCTGCCGTTGCCGCATGTGCGGGTAGAGTATGACGCCGAGGGACGTGTGCACCGCGTGCTGCATTTGGATGCGGCGGGTCGGGTGTCGCGCTTCCCCGGTAGCCGTGTGGCGGAGCAACGGGTGGAATATGACGCTGCGGGCCGCCTGGTCTGCAAGCGCAATTTCAACCGCGACGGACGGGCTGTAGCGGATGCCTCGGGTGTCGCGCGGCGGGAGTTCGCGTACGACAGCGAGGGCCGTTTGGTGAGGACGGCATTTTTCAATGCCTCCGGCATGGAGGTCGTGCCGCGCATGCCGGGGTATGCCGAGCAACGTATTGAGTACGATGCGCAGGGACGCCCGCTTTGCATCCGCCACCTCGATGCCAAAGGACACCCCCTCCCCAACGCGGAGGGGGAGGAAATGGTGGAGTATGTCTACGATGATGAGCACGGCATCTCCGAACGCCGCAACCACGTGGCCGGGGAGCTGGCGGACAATGTTTGCGGCATTGCCGTGGAGCGCACGGAACGCACGAAGGACGGGCGCCTGACGCGCCGCGTGTGGCTCAATGCCGCGGGGGAGGCGGTGCAGAATCCCGCCGTGGGCGCAGTAGCCCTGCTGGAGGAGAAGACGGCTTCTCCCGGGGTGCGGCGCACGCGTTTCTGCGGGGCGGACGGCGTGATGCAGCATGCGCTGCGCCCCGCGGCGGAGCATCTGCAACGCTGCGACGCGGCGGGCCACCCTGAGTGGGAATGCTTTAACGCTGCAGATGGTTTGCCCGCCGAGCACCCCGTTTATGGCTATGCGGAGCGTGTCTGTGAATACAGCCCGGCGGGGCACCTGCTGCGCGAGTATTTTTGGGATGCCTCAGGCAACCCCACCTCCTGTTATCGCAAGGATTACACGCTGACGGAGGAAGGGGAGTATGTGCTTTCGCTCTACACGGACGGGAGCTCAGAGGTGGTGCCCATGTGAGAGCGATAGGGAGGAACGATAAATGAGGATTTGTAGGGATGTACGAAGTACGATGTACGATGTACGAAGTCAAATTTAGGC
>CALBJX010000049.1 GCA_937893015.1 uncultured Verrucomicrobiales bacterium
AACTCAAACTTCGTACATCGTACATCGTACTTCGTACATTCAGTTCGACAAATCCTCATTTGTCGCCCCTCAGTCGTTGTCGATGCCCATGAAACGCAGCAGCAGGTCCTCCAGCGCTTCCGAGCCGTAGCAGTCCGCTTCGTGGACACGTTGAATCTCGTTTTCTGCCTCGCTGCGGCGGGTGGATGGGCTCAGCTCGCCGTCGGACTTGTCGGGTGCATGCAGATAGGCGTGCAGCGCACGGCCGTAGCGGGTTTGCAGGGCGGCGGCGGCTTTGTCGTTCTTTTGCATGGCATCGGCCAGCGGCGTCAGCTCCGCCACGGCGGCGTCGGCGCTCGCGCGGTCCTTCACCTTGGCGAGGATGAGGTTGGCGTTGCGCACGCAGAGCTCGGCATTTTCGCGCAGGGCGGCCACCTGCTGCTGCGCACTCTCGGGCAGGGGCGAGCCGCCGCTGAGCACCATGCCTGCCACCATGCCGAGCACCTGTGCGCGGCGCGGCGTGTCAAAAATGGTGATGTGGTAGAGAGCCCCTTCCGCGCCGCCGGCGAAGACATATTCCTCACCGTTTTTGGGGATGCTGCCGGGGCCCGTGGGCATCAGGGTACCGGGGGGCAACTCCCCTTCCAGCGTGTTGCCCTCCCTCTCCTTGCCTGCGATGACGGCGGTGCAGGGCTTGCCGTCGGAGTAGGTGGCTGTCTCATGGCCGTTGAAGATGGTCAGCACCCGCTCCCCTGCGGGGTTCAGAAAGTGGACATAGAGCTCATCTCCGTGTTTTACCTCCGCTACGCGCAGGTCATCCGGCACGGCCAGCGTGAAACTCCCCTTTGCGCGGAAGGTGCGGGACGTGGCGGGGGCGTCGGTCGGCGGCGCGTCTTCCCGGGCGGGTCGGGCGGTGTCCCCCGTCGTGTCCTCAAATCGTATCTCCTTCATCACCGCCAACATGAGCCCGGCATCGGGACTCGGGGGCAGGGTCACCAGATAAGCCGAGCCCGCAGGACCATCGGGAATCAGAAACTCGTAGGTCTCGCTCCCGTCCTCCTGTGCGACCGACAGGCCGCGGCGTTGCTTGCCGGCGATGTCGGTGTAGCTCTTGGTCCCCCCTTCGCTTGCGGGCGGCTCAAAGCCGTTGTAAATCTCCAGCGCGGGTTTCTGTTTCGGCTTGGCGAGGGAAAAGACAAAATGGTTGTCCCCCTTGAACACGGAGACTTCGTAGCCCGGCGGGACGGGGAAAATCACCTTGCCCCACCCTTCCGCCGTCGCCTTGGGGAAGGTGCTGACATCCGCGGCGTCCTGCGCCACACAGGGCAGGGCGGCCAAAAGACACAGAGAAAGCGCTGTTTTCATCATTCTCCATGATAAGCGGCAAGGCAAACAAAGTCAATGAAAAATGTACGATTTGCAATGGACGATGGACGATTTAAAAAATAGTGCGGCTGACGCCGCAGAACAGACAACACTCGTCAACCTTCGTACATCGTACATACACAGAACGCCCCCGCCGGGTTCGACCTTCCGGCAGGGGCGTTGTGAGAATCGGTTGTCGACTATTAGTGACGAAGACCGAGGCGGGCGAGGAGGTCCTTGTAGAGACCCTCATTCGTGCGCTTGGCATAGTCGAGCAGCTTGCGGCGCTTGGCCACCATCATGAGCAGACCGCGGCGGGAAGCATGGTCATGCTTGTGGTCCGCGAGGTGCCCCGTCAGGTGAGCGATGCGCTTGGTAAGCACGGCGACCTGGAAACCGGTGGAGCCGGTGTCCTTCTCATTCGTCTTGAAGTCGTTGACGTTGATTTCCATTGTTGTATATCTTGTTTGATGTGGTTGATTTTTCGTGGCTGCGGCAAATCGACCTAGACAAGGTGCGGTGATGATAGCAGGAAACGCAGCGATTGCAAGCATAATTTCTGCCGAAGTGTTTCATCATCGCCGTTTTCTGACCTTTTTTTCGCTCGATGTCGGATTTCTGGCTTGCCACGCCCCGCCCTGTTGTGGTAAAAGGTCGCTGCGGTTTATCCGCAACTGCGTGGTCTCGTGGTGTAAAGGTAGCACAAGGGATTTTGATTCCCTTTGTCTAGGTTCGAATCCTGGCGAGACTATCAACTTTTTCTAAACGCAGCAAAGTGTTCTGCTTTGCTGCGTTTTTCGTCGCCTCTCTTATGGATTACGCCCCCCTTATCGAGAAACGCCGCGCCCGCTTGGCGGAGCTGGAGTCGCAGATTGCCGACCCTGCTCTGTTCTCTGATGCAGCGCGGGCAGGGGAGCTGATGCGCGAACACCGCCGCACGCAGGAGCTGCTGCGGGATTGGGAGACGCTGCTTGCTGAGCGGCAGCAGGCGGAGGACGCCCGCGCCCTGGTGTCCTCGGAGGATGCCGAGATGGCCGAGCTGGCTGCAGCCGAGCTCGCGGAGCTGGAGCCCCACATCGCGGAGCTCACGGAGCGCGTGCAATACAGTCTGCTGCCCCGCGACGCCACGGAGGACCGCGACGCGCTCATCGAGCTGCGCGCAGGCACGGGCGGGGATGAAGCGGCCCTCTTTGCGGGCGACCTGCTGGAGATGTACCGCCGCTATGCCGAGACGCGCGGCTGGAAGTTTGAGATACTGGATGCTTGCCCGAATGACATCGGCGGCTTTAAGGAGGCGACCGTGCGCGTGAGCGGGGAGGAGGTTTTCCGTTTCCTGAAATACGAGAGCGGCGTTCACCGCGTGCAGCGCGTGCCCGCCACGGAGACACAGGGGCGCATCCACACCTCCACGGCGACGGTGGCTGTGCTGCCCGAGGCGGAGGAGGTGGACGTCGTCATCCGCCCCGAGGACCTGCGCATCGAAACCTGCCGCAGCGGCGGTGCCGGCGGCCAGCATGTGAACCGCACGGAGTCCGCCGTGCAGATTTTCCACCTGCCTACGGGCATCATGGTGCGTTGCGAGCAGGAGCGTTCCCAGCTCAAGAATCGCGAAACGGGCATGAAGATTCTCCGCGCCCGCCTCTTTGAGATGAAGCAGCGCGAGGCGCAGCAGAGCTACTCCGCCCAACGCCGCGCCCTCATCGGCAGCGGCGGCCGAGAGGAGAAAATCCGCACCTACAACTTCCCGCAGAACCGCCTCACCGACCACCGCATCGGCTACACGGCCTACAATCTCGACATTGTGGTCACCACGGGCGCACTGGACGAGCTCATCGCCCACATGCAGCGTGCCGAGATGGAGGAGCGCATGGAAGAATTACAATAAGGCATACGCAGATGAAAACCATCAAAGATATTCTGACCTCCGGCACGGCGTATTTGGAAGAGCGCGGCGTGGAGGGGGCGCGGCATTCCATGCAGAGCCTCATGGTGCATGTGCTGGGCTGCAACAGGACGTGGCTGTATCTGCACTATGACGACCCGATGAGCGAGGCGCAGCTGGCCCCGCTGCGCGAGCTGCTGCGGCAGCGCGGCAAGGGGGTGCCCCTGCAACACCTGCTCGGCAGCACGGAGTTCTACCGCCGAGAGTTCCGCACGGATGCTCGCGCGCTCATCCCCCGCCCCGAGACGGAGGAGCTCGTTGAAATGGCTCTCTCCATGGCACCGCGGAGCAAGGGCATGCGCGTGTTGGATATGGGCTGCGGCAGCGGCATCATCGGCATCACGCTCGCGCTGGAGCTGGCGGCGCAGCAGCCCGAAGTGGTGATGGCGGATATCTCTGAGGCGGCTCTTTCCCTGACTCTGGAGAACGCAACCGCCCTCGGCGCGAAGGTGAAGACCTACCGCAGCAACCTCTTCTCCGCCTGGGATGCCCCTGCGGAGAGCGGTATCATCCCGCCCGAGGCCTTTGCGCTGGTGCTGGCGAATCTGCCCTATGTGCCAGACGGCGAACAGGTGGCCGCCGAGGTGGGGCACGACCCCGCGACCGCACTCTACGGCGGTCCCGATGGGCTGGATATCGTGCGCCGTTTCCTGTCGGACGCCCTGCCGCACCTTGCGGACAAGGCGCTCGTGATGCTGGAGGTGGGGCACGACCAAGGCGAAGCGACCCGCGCGGAGATGGAACGCCTCGGCTACACGGACACGCGCGTGCTCACGGACATGAGCGGCAAGCCCCGCTTCCCCATGGGCTACGCCCCCGTGAAACCCTGCCCCGCCGAATCAACGGAACAAACGACAGACGATGACGCTCTTTGACCTAGAATGGCGGGATGAGTACCTGATTTTCCCCGCGGTGAAACGCGCCGTCTCCGTGCTGGCGAAGGTGACGGCATGGGGCTTTGTTGCCGCCGCGGCACTTTGGCTGCTGGGCTTGGCTCTGCTGGTGGGGGAGCTGGGGCTTCTTTCTGCTGCCGGGGACTCCGATGAAGCCCTTGTTTGGTTGTCCCGTTGTGAGATGATTCAATTCCTCGGCGGGGTAGGGCGCGAGTTTCTGCTGGCCTTGCTTCTGCCCTGCCTATACCTGCTGGCGCTGTGGTGCCACCAAGTGCTCGTGGCGGGGCGGGGAACGGCGGTCACGCGTTGGCTGCTGCTCTTCCTGCTCTTGTTTGCCTTTCTCCACCCTGTATGCGAGGCCCGGCTGTTGTTGAGCGGCAAACCCCTGCTGGCGAATCAACTGCTCTTGCCCGCCGTGCTCTATACAGTATTGCCCTGCGTCTTTGCCCTGAACTGGTTCCGCATGGCTGCTCTCCCCCTGCGCTATCGTCTCCTTCTGCTGTGTTTTCTCCTCGCGCTTTTGGGAAATTACATCCTCTGTGGCTCCCTCTGCGTCTTCCTGCTGCCCTGTTTTTCCTTTGTCCCCCTGCGCCGTTTGGCCGCCTATGCCCCGCTCATCGTGAGCCTGCCGCCGAAAGACGAGCCACTCCACGAAAAAACGATCTGAGCATCGCTCAGATCGTTTTTCATCATTCGGCGGCGCCGCCGCCCGAATTTCTCAATTTGTCATTTGTCAATCACTTGTAGCTGTCCACCAGCGCGTGGGTGCGCTGACGCACGGCTGCCACGCGGGCGCGGAGCTGAGCACGGTATTCCTCCACATCGGGCATGGGCTTGCGCGCCACGCCGGAGATGACGGCGGCCTCCGCAATGGCGGGGCAGAGGTACTCAATCATGCGCGGGTCGAAAGGCTTGGGAATCACATAGTCCAGACCGAACTTCAACGGCACGCCGCCGTTGGCATCCACCACCTCTTGCGGCACTTCTTCGCGGGCAAGATCGGCCAGACCGCGGGCTGCGGCAATCTTCATGGCCTCGCTGATGGAGGTGGCGCCCATGTCGAGGGCGGCGCGGAAGATGTAGGGGAAGCAGCTCACGTTGTTCACCTGGTTCGGCCAGTCGGAGCGGCCGCTGCCCATGATGCAGTCGGGGCGGGCGGCCTTGGCCTCCTCGTAGGTGATTTCGGGGTCGGGGTTGGCACAGGCGAAGATGATGGGGTTCGGCGCCATGCTCTTCACCATCTCGGGCTTCAGGATGCCCTTCTTGGAGAGGCCGAGGAAGATATCCGCCCCCTGCAGGGCAACCTCCATCGTGCAGTCCTCACTCTGGGCGAACATGGCCTTGGTGGGGTGCAGGTCCAGGCGGCCCGTGTGGATGAGCCCCTTGGAGTCAAACATGAAAATATTCTCGCGGCGGATGCCGAGCGCCATGTAGAAGCGCGCGCAGGCAATGCCCGCCGCACCTGCGCCGCTCACCACGCAGCGCATATCCTGGAGCTGGCGGCCCGTGAGGTGCGCGGCGTTCAGCAGAGCCGCGCCGGAAATCACCGCCGTGCCGTGCTGGTCGTCATGGAACACGGGGATGTTCATTTCCTCGCGCAGACGCTGCTCGACGATGAAGCATTCGGGGGCTTTGATATCTTCGAGATTGATGGCACCGAAGGTGGGCTCCATGGTCTTGATGACCTCGATGAGCGTTTCGGGCTTCTTGATGTCGAGCTCGATGTCGAACACATCCACATCGGCGTAAATCTTGAAGAGCAGGCCCTTGCCTTCCATCACGGGCTTGGAGGCATGCGCACCGATGTTGCCGAGTCCGAGCACCGCCGTGCCGTTGCTGATGACGCCCACCAGATTGTTGCGGTTGGTGTAGAGCGCGGACTTGTTCGTGTCCTCCGCAATCTCCAGACAGGGGACGGCCACACCGGGGGAGTACGCCACCGTGAGGTCATCGATGGAGAAACAGGACTTGCAGGGCAGCACCTCCAGCTTTCCGGGGCGGGGCTGCTCGTGGTAACGCAGGGCTTTTTCGGCAAGAGTTTCGCTCATAACATCAAAAAAGGTGAAGCAGCATTATATAAAATACAGCGGGGAATGCAAGGTAAAAGTATGTCCTTAAAGTCGGAAATACGCGGATGTACGGTGACATCCCTTCACGCCTTCTTCGTCAGGCAGTACCAGAAGAAGAGGGAATTGTGCACGAGGTAGCGCTTGAAGAGACGGCGGGGTTCCTTGTAGATGCGGTAGAGCCATTCAAGGCCGTGGTCGCGCATCCAGAGGGGGGCTTGTTGCACCATGCCTGCATGGAAATTGAAGGCTGCACCCACGCCGAAGTAGAGGGCGGGCGGCAGTTGCTCAAGGTGGTTGAAGAGCCAGCGCTCCTGCTTCGGGCAGCCGAGACCGACCCACACGCAGTTCGCCCCGCTTTCGCGGATGGCGGTGAGCATGCGCTCGTCTTCACCCTCCGGCCACGGGGGCATGGGCGGGCAGTAGCGACCCGCTACCTGTGCGCCGGGGAACTGACGCTCCAGATTCTCGCAGAGCTTGTCGCAGCACTCCTCCGTGCCGCCGAGCAGAAAGTGGCGCACGCCATGTGTGCGCCCTTTGTCCCACATGTTCGCCATCATGGAGGAACCATAGAGGCGCGTGGCGGGGGCGCCCTTGCGCTTCAGCAGCCACACGATGGGCATGCCGTCCGGGCAGATGAAAGAAAACTTCTTCATGCCCTCGCCGTAGGGCTCTTCGTGCAGCATGCGGGTGAGCACATGCACATCGGAGTGGGCAATCAGCACGGGCTTGTCCGTCTCCCCCGCCAGCGCGGCGAAGACACCCGACGCCGCGTCCATCTCTGCGGTGACGTAGGGAATCCCGAATACTGTTTCCGTGGCAAGCTCGCTCATGCGCCCGCCACCATACCGCAGAACGGCGCGGGAGTCAAGTACATGATGTGCGAAGAACGATGTGTGCGACGTTGGCGTTCCGCTCGTTTCCGTCTTCGCTTCAATTTATCTTCGTGCTTTATTTCGCCAAATAATTCGCCAAATAATTCGCTGAGGAGATTGACAAAGGAATTGAATCTGCATATACTTACTGTATGCCGTACATGCCGCCATACTCCGTTTCGGATGAAGCTCTGAGTCTGCTTTCGGAGTGCGAGGCTTTGCTGCGAGTGTTGCCCTGTGCGGATATCCCGCTGCGTCTGCGGAAGACGAACCGCATCCGCTCTATTCATTCCTCCTTGGCGATTGAGGGTAATACCCTGCGCGAGGATGAAATCGCCGCTGTTCTGGCGGGTAAGGTGGTGATGGCCCCTCAACAGCAGATTCGCGAGGCTGAGAATGCCGCCGAGACCTACGCCCTTTTCCGCAATCTGAATCCGCACAGTGTCGAGGATATGCTGCGCGCACACGGCTGCATGATGAAGGGGCTCGTGCATGGGGCGGGGCAGTTCCGCACGAGCGGGGAAGGCGTGTTCGATGAGCAGGGGCGCGTCGTGCACATGGCTCCGCCCGCCGACCGCGTGCCCTACCTCACGGAGCAGCTGCTCGATTGGCTCCGCACGACTCAGGCTCCCGCTCTTGTCAGCAGCGCCGTCTTTCACTACGAGTTCGAGTTCATCCACCCCTTCACGGACGGCAACGGCCGTATCGGTCGCCTGTGGCAGACCCTCATTCTCTCGCGTTGGAATCCCGTCTTTGAATACATGCCTGTCGAAACCATGGTGCAGGCGCATCAAGCGGAGTATTACCATGCCTTCGCTCTCAGCACGGAGCGCACGGATGCAGCCCCCATGATAGAGTTCATGCTCCGCGCCGTGCGCGACACCCTCAAGGAACAGAAGAAACTCTACACCAAGGATGCCGCCCCCACCCCCGCCCGTGTCCTCAGCTTCTTCCGCCGCCACCCCGGTGCCAACCGCCCCGCGCTTCTCCGCGCCTACCCCGCCCTCTCCCCCCGCCAAGCCGACCGCATCCTCGCCTCCCTGCGTGCTGAGAAAAAACTCGAATTCCGCGGCGCGAAAAAGACCGGCGGTTTCTATCCCTTCGCATGATTTATTTCGCCAAATAATTCGCCAAATAATTCGCCGAGAATCGGAATATGCCTGTGGAGCAAAGAGGGAGGCATGGCACCATTTTCTTTTGATGTTTGTTCGAAAACGCGCCCCTTTACCTTGCTTTTTGTTAGGGCGTGTGATAGCATCCCCCCCGCCGCCGCTTTTTATCAGCAGCGGCGGTTATCTGTAACATGATAGCAATAGCCCGAATGTGGCCACACATCTGCGACCTGCGCACCGAGGTCATGCGCTTCGTTGAAACGATATAAACGAAGCAGCCCCGCAGACGCGCCACGTCTGCGGGGCTTTCGGTTATCATTACATGATAAATAGCCTTGTAGCTTTTAAGCTCAAGGGCATTGTAATGAGAGAAGAGGGGGCATGTCAACAGTTTTTTTGCTCTCCTCGAACGCTAAACGGATATGCCCGTGGAGAACGCAGAGACGGGAAACGCCGAGATTTGGGATAGGAGATTTGAGATTTATGATTTGGGAAGTACGTGCGGCAGAACGCTGCAAGGATAGAAAAACCTGTCTGACACTTGCGTCAGACGGGTTTCCTTATATCGCGCCGATAGGTGCGCGAATTTTCCAAATCAAAAATCTCAAATCACATATTTCTTATCACAAATCGACAAATCCCTCTTTATCGATTTGCTCGATGGGATGGCAATGATTTCTTATCACAAATTTTTCGTGCCCTTTTCCGTTCAGGAAAAGTTAGCCGCGTGGTGGGAGGAGCGGATGAGCGGGCCGGAGGCCACATGGGTAAAGCCTTTGGCGAGCGCGATGTCGCGCAGCTCATCGAATTCCGCGGGGCGCAGGTAGCGGATGACGGGGAGGTGGCGCACCGTCGGGCGCAGGTATTGCCCCATGGTGAGCATCCGCACGCCGTGCTCCAGCAGGTCGTCCATGGTGCGCAGCAGTTCTTCCCGTGTTTCGCCGAGCCCGAGCATGAGCCCGCTCTTGGTGGGCATGCCGCCGCCGCTCATCTCCCGCGCCCGCCGCAGCACCTCCAGCGACAGGCGGTACTGCGCACGGAAGCGCACCAGCGGTGTCAGGCGTTCGACTGTCTCCACATTGTGGTTAAACACATGCGGGCGTGCGTCCACGACGCAGGCAAGGGCGGCCTCATCGCCGCGGAAATCGGAGGTCAGCGTCTCGATGATGGTGTCGGGGGCAGCCTTCTGCACGGCGTGGATGGCGGCGGCGATGTGGGCCGCGCCGCCGTCGGGCAAATCGTCGCGCGTCACCATGGTGAGCACGGCGTGCTTCACCCCCATGGCGGCGATGGCTTGCGCCACACGCTCAGGCTCCGTCTCATCGAGCGGTGCGGGTTTGGCGGTGCTCGTGGCGCAGAAACCGCAGGCGCGGGTGCACACCGCCCCGCAGAGCATGAAGGTGGCCGTGCCATGGTTCCAGCAGGTGCCGCGGTTGGGGCATTGCGCCTCCTCGCACACCGTGGTGAGCCCGCCCTGTTTCACCATTTTCTCCACACGGCTGTACGCTGCGCTGCCCCAGCCGCCGACCTTCAACCAGTCGGGCAGGGGTGCATCGACGCGATTTTCGGGAGAATCAGGCATGGCGCCATTCTAGTCTTTTCCCATGCGCCAGACGAGCAAAAAATGAGGATATGTCGAGCTGAAAAAGTTGGAAGTGTCCGGTTAGGCTTCCGTCTTCGCCTTCAGCTACGCCGAGACAAGCACTATCGCTCGCGGAAGAAAAACGCAACGCAAGGAGCGTACGATGGATTTTAGTTTAAGCAGTCGCGTGCGCTCTGCGTTTTGTCTCTTTCGGCGGCGGAGCCGCACGAATTTCAAAACCTCCAACTTCCCTTCAAATCCTGCGGGGTAGTGCCGGTTCTGATTCGGAATGCGTTATGAAAAAAGTATACAAATCCGCAACGTGATTGCATATTTGCATAAAATCGCCGATTTTTCTTGCAAAAAGCATGTAAATCTGCAAAATGATTGCGGATTTACATGAATATTCCCTTTTATCATCGAGAAGCGGCGGCAAAAGTCCGCGATTTGAGTGCTCAGTTTCCCTGCGTGCTGGTGACAGGGGCGCGCCAGGTGGGCAAATCAACGATGCTCCGGGCCATGATGCCGGAGGGCATGCGCTACATCACGCTGGATGACTACCGCATCGCCGAGCAGGCGCAGAGCGATCCCATCGGCTTGCTGGAGGCCTATGGCACGCCGCTGTGCATCGATGAGATTCAATATGCCCCGCAACTGCTCCGCGCCATCAAGATGAAGGTGGATGCCGAGAAGAAGCCCGGCATGTACTGGCTGACGGGCTCGCAGCGTTTCCGCATGATGAAGGGAATCAGCGAATCGCTGGTCGGGCGCATCGGCATTTTGGAGCTGCAGAGCCTGTCGCAGCGC
Source organism: uncultured Verrucomicrobiales bacterium (assembly GCA_937893015.1). GTDB lineage: Bacteria > Verrucomicrobiota > Verrucomicrobiia > Verrucomicrobiales > Akkermansiaceae > Akkermansia. The sequence goes on from CALBJX010000049.1 coordinate 10,622, forward strand.
GAAATCGCGCGGGGCGGTCAGTGCGCGGTGCCGTTCGGCACTGCGGCGGAGCCGCCGGCCGGGGCGGTCGGCGAGCCGGCGGGCACAAGCTGCAACATCGAAGAGCTCTACCGCCGCATCTGGCGCGGCGGCTATCCCGCGCTGCATGAAGACCCCACGCGCAAGCTGCACGACTATTTTTCCTCCTATCTGCAAACCTACATCCAGCGCGATGTGCATGATTTGCTGCATATCGCCGACCACACAGCTTTTCACCGCTTCATCCAATCCGCCGCCGCGCGCAGCGGGCAGCAACTGGTGTATGCGGATTTGGCGCGCGATGCCGATGTTTCCCCCAACACAGCCAAAAGCTGGGTGAGCGTGCTGGAGGCTTCCGGCATCATCTCCCTGCTGCCGCCTTACTACATCAACACCTCCAAACGCCTGACGAAAAGCCCCAAGCTCTACTTCTGCGACACGGGGCTTTGCGCGTGGCTCTGCCGCTGGACAAGCCCCGAAACCCTGCAACACGGTGCCTTCGCGGGCGCGATTCTGGAGACATGGGTGTACAACCAGCTCTCCCGCAGCTACACCAATGCCGGCTTGCAGCCGCCCCTCTCTTATTATAGAGACAGCAACGGCGCGGAGGTGGATTTCCTCCTCATCCGCGACGGCACCATCCTCCCCATCGAGGTGAAGAAAAGCGACAGCCCGAAAGCAGCCGACCTCTCCGCCGTGCGCACCATCCCGACCGCCCCGACGGATACCATCCTCCCCGGCATCGTGCTCTGCACGGCGCAGACCGCATTTCCCCTCTCCGCCGCCGCCCGCGCGTTCCCCATCTCCGCGCTGTGAATGGGAAGGAAGCGGCGATGCACGACAAAGGAGGATTTGTCGAACTGAATGTACGAAGTACGATGTACGATGTACGAAGTCAAATTTAGGCGCGGCTGCGCCGCGCGGAATTTCAAAAACCTGTCTGACACAAGTGTCAGACAGGTTTCGTCATCCTTGCGAGCGTAGCGAGCGGAACTCAAACTTCGTACATCGTACATCGTAAATCGTACATCCCTACAAACTGCTCATTTGCCTTTCTCCTCCCGGCTTTCCGAAAATTTCTCCCGCCTTTTTCATTTCCCTGATTGACAGGGGGCTTGTTTTGGCTATAATGTATGGTAAGCTATAGCACCCGAAGTGTCGAGTGCTCTCGCGTCCTCTTATTTTATACCAAACATCATCATGAAACTGCACCTCCCCACGCGGCTGCGCGCCGCTGTTCTGGCCTGCATCACCGCTGTTGCGGCTCTTGCCACCACCGTCGGCACGGGCGCTCTCACCACGGGCGTTGTCGCTTACACCATTGCCGCCTCTCAGGCAGAGGCAACGGCGAAGGTTAATCGTACGTTTGAATACGGCGGTGTTACCTATTCCGGCGGTGAACTCGTCACCATCGATGTAACGAATCCTGCCAATGTCACGGCTGGTGGTGCCGGTCATGCCCTGAGCGGCGTGGGCAATATCACGGCAACGTTGGATATCGACGGCACTCCGACCGATAAGAAGTTCAACGAAGGCGTTCATGCTCTGAATGGTACCGGTGGTACGGATGCTTCAAGAGATTATACGCTTTGGACATCCTTCTCCGATGTGAGCGGTGTCGGTACATATTATGGCCAGACGCTGTGTCTCGCCGGTGCATCGGAAGCGTGGTCGGTGACCTTCGATTTCAATGGGATGGCGTTCGGCGGTTTGGTGACGGAAGCAGCTGCGGATGGTGGAGCATATACCCTCGGGCGTCCGCAGGCCGGCAATGCCATTCACCTTGTCGCGGCCAATGTGTCCGGCGCGAAAGTGAATATGTCCATCGGTGCTGATACAACGCTTGTCGGTGGAAGTGTGACCGTGATGTCCTCCGGTACGTGGGCATTGAGCAAGGGTCTTACGATGGGGGCTGCCACAACCGTGGATGCCAATCAGGAGGTGACCTTGACGGGCGCCGGGGCACTCAACATCAGCGGTGCGCTGACGCTCAATGCCGGTTCGCGCATTGCGGCGGAGAATAACGCTATTGCTGTGAACGGCGCTCTTTCCCTGAATCTGGATGGTATCACGGCAGGGGCGGATGCGATTATTTCTTCCGCTGCCGCCGTGTCCGCTACGGGGCTGACCCTCAGCAACTACCTGACGCTGGAGGCGGGCAGCTACAAGCTCATCAGCACCACGAATGATGCCGCTACGGCACTGGCGTCCCTCTTCGAAAATACGGAACGCTACAGCGTTTCCAACAAGAGCGGCGTGGTGACCCTGACAGTGGCTGACCTCGGCATGGTGACGCTGGATGCGGACATCGTTGCCGGCAACGGCACCGAAACGGGCAACATCCATAATTATTATGCCAGCGGATTGAATGTGGGGGAACATACCGTCACGGCGACCTACACCGCTGTCGGTTATTCCACTCTTTACACCAAGGGACTGAAGGGCAGCGGCGATATCACCTTTAGCCGCACCTTCACGGGCGGCAACCTCTGCGTGCTGTGGATTGACGGCGAGGCCTCTGAATACACGGGTACCATTGCGCTTTCCGGCCCCAACGCCAACGCTTTCCTGAAACTGGGCAGCGATGCTGCGGCAAGCACGGATCTTTCCGCCGCCACCGTGAACATGGATAAGCAGGTGATTGCCGTCGGCGGTAACACTACCATCGGCACGCTGACCACCAACGGCACCGAAATCCGTGCCGTGGATGGCCTCACGGACCCCATCAGCACGATGACCGCCGGCACGGGTATGACCACTACTACTGCGGGCTTCGTGCAGAATGATGCCGCCCGCACGCTGACGGTGAAGGGCGGTTCTCTCACCTCCAGCACCATCAGAAAGGGTGTGAATCTCATCGTGGACTCCGGCGCGTCCGTCACCCTCACCGGCGATACGGTGCAGGGCACGATTACGAATAAGGGCACGCTGGGTATCACGGGTGCGCTCACCCTGAGCAGCGCCATTGCCACGGAACTGGGCTCCACGGCGACCTTCGCCAACGATGTGCAGCTCGACCTTTCCCAGCTGACGATGTCTGAGGCGGGCGTGTACACCATTCTTTCCGGCCTCGGCACCTCCAACCTCGGCTCTCTGACGGCCGCGAACATCACGGGTATCGACCTTGCGGGTAAGACTCTTGCCTTTGATAACAGCGGCACGATTACCTTGATTGATGCGACCAGCGACCTCATCTGGAAGGGCGGCAACGGCACATGGGATGAAACCTCCCAGAACTGGACGAAGGGCGGCAGCCCCTCCGTCTTCTCCGAAGCCGACCGCGTGACCTTCAATGATGCCGCCGAGGTCACCCTCGTCGGCGAGCTGCGTGCCGGCGGCGTGAACGTGAATGCGAACCTGACCCTGGCGGGTGAGGGTACGTTGAATGCGGATGCCATCACCCTGAACGACACGGCGACGCTCACCGTGAACGGGGATGCCACCGTGGCCGTTGACCGCGAGAACATCAATAAGAAGATGGTTTCCGGTGATGGTACGCTGGTGCTCAACAAGATCGGCACCTCTGCTCTGGCCTTTGACGGCGGCACCGCCGGCTTCAGCGGCACGTTGGTGCTGAATCAGGAGCCTGTTTCCAGCCACGGCTTCACCACGACCCTGACCAACTTCACGGGTACGGTGGAAATCGATGCGCTCATCAACCACGGCCTGTCCAACTTCGGCGACGCTTCCAAGCTCGTGTTTGTCGGCTCCCGCGCCACGGATCTCATCGGCTTCTGGTGCGCTCCCGCCAATGCGCCCACGCTGACGCAGGATATCGAAATCGCGGGTGAGAATGAAGTCCGCTTCTTCATGAACGGCACCACGCTGAATGGTGCCCTCACGGGCAACAAGCTGATGCTGCGCGATGGTACGGCAAATCTGGGAGGCTCTGTGAATCTGGCGCGCCTGAACTTCGCCACGGACAACCTCGTGGTGAATATGCTGGCGGATTCCACGCTCGGCGAGCTGGTGCACGACGGCAACCGCACCACGCTGAACGTGGGCAATGCCGAGCATCAGGTGACGCTCAACATCACGGGCTCGGCCGACCGCATCATGAATGGCAAGTCGCACGTTTATGCGGTTGCTGAGGGTTCCGTCATCAACGATAACACCTACATCCGCCTCACGAACTCCACGCTGACGCTCAACGGCGGCGGTGTGTACAATGTGCGCGGTATCGAGCTGAGCGCCGAGGGCGGGCAGGTCGGTAATCTGGAAATCGCTGCGGGGACGACCCTGCACGTGACGGGCACGACGGTCAGCTCCTCCGGCCACACGGGCTCGTTCATGGTGTCTCACTGGAATGCGACCAACACCATCAGACTGAATGGTACGCTGATTTCCGATGCCGGTATCTCCGGCCGAGACGGCACCGCCAACATCAACATCAATAACGGCGGTGTGCTGCAACTCAACGCGGGCTTCGTGACCAATACCGACCGCACCAACAACGCCACCCTCAATGTGGAGGACGGCGGTACGCTGAAGGTGGCCTCCACCACCACGGCTTACAACAACCAGATTACCGTCAACCTCAAGAACGGCTCCACCTTTGAAGGCTTTGCTGCTGACGGCAACGCGACCATCGCCCAGAATCTCACGATTGTCGGCACGGCGGAGGCTCCCGCTACGGCCAAGATTAAGGTCGATGCTGACAAGTCCCTGACGCTCAGCGGTGTCATCAGCGGTGAGAATGGTGCGCTCAACAAGACGGGTGACGGCACCCTGGTGCTGAGCGGCACGAACACCTACGCGGGCGGCACGACCATCACGGCGGGTACGCTGGACGCCGTCGGCTCCCTGAGCACGGGTGACATCACCGTCGGCACGGGCAGCACCATCATCCTGCACGGCCAGCTCGATGCGACCAAACTTACCAACAACGGCACGCTGCAGATTGCTTCCGGCTTCTCCGGTCTGGAAGGCGCGGGCGTGACGGGGATTACCGGCGGTGCGGAAGGCAACGGCTTCAACCAGGGCGGCGAGGCGAACATCTTCAAGACCACGGGCACGGTGGAAGGCACGCTGACGGCTGTCTTCAATGGTGTCGATGTGGCGATTGCTGAGGATGGCACGCTGACGCTGGATGACGACTGGGGCACCTACCACATCAACAACGCTCTTCTGGAGACAGAAACATTCAACGCCATCAAGAGTGCTGCGGCAGACCACAGCGTGGAGCTCGTCGGTATCGACTTCGCAGTGGAAAACCAGAGTCTGAAGGTGGATGCCGAAGGCTTTGCCACCTCTATGGTGAAGGGTGAGCACGCCTCCACCGCCGCGTTGGCAGTGGCTGATGGTCTGACTGTGACAGTGGATTCCACCACCATGCCGGCCACCACCGTGGCGGCAGAGGGTACGGTCACCCTGCACATGGCGGACAACGCGGCGCTGAATCTCACGGGCGCTTCCACGCTGAATGTGACGGGCGCAGATGCTTCCAACACGCTGGATCTCGGCAACGGCACCATGAGCCGCACGCTCAGCATCGTCGGTGCCACGGTGACCTCCTCCCACAGCGGCGGTACGGGCTTCAACACGGGCACGACCTTCATCGGTGCGGGCGGCACGCTCAGCCTGACGGCGAGCAATGATGCCCTCGGTTGGGGTGACACCGCTGCGGGCACCATCACCCTGCTGGGTGAAGCGGGCAATCTGGCCACGTTTGAGCTCGGCGGTCGCGCCACGCTCAAGACGGATATCGTGATGCAGGGCAACAGCATCATCAAGCCCACGGCTTCTCCCTCCGGCACAGGCGACAATGTGCCTGCGCTTGACCCGTTGGGTTCCACGCTCACGGTTTCCGGCACGAACAACGTGATTGCCACGAATATCCGCCAGCGCAATGCGATGACCATCAGCGTGGCAGCGGATTCCGACCTGATGGTGACGGGCTCCATCACCCGCACGGGTAACGGCGGTCGCTTCACCAAGGAGGGTGAGGGTACGATTACCTTTGCTTCCTCCACGGCGGACACGCTGAGCGGCTACAAGCACAAGGCCGGTTCTACTGTCTTCTCCGGCATGACGGGCCTCGTCTTCGATCAGGAGATCGATGCCTCCGACAGCAAGACTGCGGCGGGTACCATGAGCTTCGTCAACGGCACGGAAGCCACCCTGAACGCCAACCTCTGGCTGTGTGCCGGTACATCCATCCTCGTGGATGATGCTTCCACCTTCACCAAGCACACCAACGCGTGCGACCTGAGCATCACGGGTGTGTCGGAGCAGATTGCTACGATTGCGGGTTCCGATGATGAGGACTACGTGGACTTCGACAATGGCGGCGTGACCATCAGCAATGCGGCGGCGACCGTGACGGCGGCGAATGCCGTTGAAATGGCGCTCAACTTTGCTTCGACCTCCACCATCACCAATGCGGGCGCCGGCACCCTGACCCTCACGGGCACGGGCGTTACCTCTCTGGCCGGTGTGAATGCGCAGGGCGGTGACATCACGCTGAACGCCGCCACGAGCATCGGCACGCTGACGATTGCGTCCGGCAAGACCGTGACGGCGGCGGCGACCGATCCGCTGAGCATCAGCTCCGCCCTTACGGCGGGCTCGGGTGCCACGCTCTCCACGGCACTCTCCATTGCGAACAGCGCCAGCCTCGACCTCGTCACGGGTGAGAACGCTCTGAGCCTCGGCAACCACGCCATCACCCTCGGCACGGGACTCTCCGTCACCGAGTCGATGATGAACGCCATCACGGCACTGGAAGCCGAGGAGAGCCTGACGCTCTTCAAGGGTGTCTCCTCTCTGACGGGCGGCGATGTGGATGCAACAACCATTATCTCCGGCCTCACGGGCGACTACACCATCACGGTGAAGGAAGGCAACCTTGTCGTCAGCGCTGCGGCGTTGCCCACTGCTGACCTGACTTGGGAAGGCAGCGACGGCACTTGGGGCGAAGGTACGCCCTGGACGAGCGAAGGCGGTGCCTCCGCTTACGTGGAGGGTGCAGACGTGACCATCAACGGCACCACCCCCGGCATCATCACGGTGAAGGGTGAGCAGACTGCCAAAAATGTGACGGTCGCTACGACCGGCTACACCATCAAGCGCGCCGACACGGGCACCAACTCGCTGACGATTCAGGGCAACCTGATTGTGAACGAAGATGTGACCCTCAACCTCGGCTTCATGCCCACGGTTACGGCCATCGTCCTCAACGATAACTCTGTGCTCGATATGAGCACTGCCATCCCCTACATTGCGGCGGATTCCGGTGCTACGGGCGCCAAGTTTGCCGATATGCTCGCCGCCGTTTCCGGCACGGGCAAGGTGCAGATGACGGGCGACGTGAAGGTGCAGCTCGGCGGCGGCTCCGCTGCCTCCAAGACTGCTCAGACCTTTGCGACGGACTTCTCCGTGGATGGTATGCTGAAGCTGCAGAACTGGCAGAACGAGACGACGTGGACCTTGGCCGCGGACAAGACGCTCGATGTCACGGGCGACCTCTGGATGTCCAACAAGCAGACGCTGTCCCTTGCTGCCGGTTCCGTGGTGAATGCAGGCACACTGCACCTCGGCATGCACGAGGCGGGCGGTGAGTACAAGGGTATCCTGACCTCGACGGATGCTACCATCAACATCGGCCACTTCATCATCGAAGGTTCCAACGCGGATACGGCCATCGCCATCAACGGCGGTGACGTTACCCTCACCGATACCGCGGCCTTCGCGATTGCCGGTGTGACGGCGGATGCCGCCACTGTGTCCGTGACCGGTGCCACCATCAAGACGGGCACCGAGAACGACACGACGTGGAACCATGCCTCCACCCTTACCAATGTGACGCTGGCAGCCGCTGAAGATCACAGCATCACTGTGGGCGGCACGGGTACGACCACGCTGGTCGGTACGCTGACCAACACGGGCACGGCAACCCTCGACGGCACGCTGGACACCACGGCTCTGACGGGCGTGACCAACAGCGGCGACCTGACCATCACCGCCGACAGCGTGAGCCTTGCGGGCCTGAACAACACGGGCTCCGTGACGGCGAAGGATATCACCCTCACCACCGCTACCACGGAGGGCGGCGAACTCAGCGCCGGGAACGTGACGCTGACGGGTGCCAACACCTTCGACAAGCTGACCGCGACGGGCACCGTGACCTCCGCCGATACGCTGACGGTGGGTGATGGTTCCGAGATGAATGCCGTTTCCGAGGGGACGAAGCTCACCACCACGGGTGACGTGACCATCGGCAGCGCCGCGAGCCTCGCCGAGCTCTCCAACGCCGGCAATACGCTGACAGTGGATGGTGCGCTGACCCTGACGGGGGCGACCACGGCAGGCGGTACGGTTTCCGCAGACTCCCTGAGCCTGACGGGTGCCAATACCTTCGATGCCATCACCACAGGGGCACTGACCATTGCGAACTCCCTGAATGTGACGGGTGAACTGGATGCCACGGCTGTGAGCATCACCGACGTGAGCCTCACCACCACCGCGCTGACGGCGGGCAGCTTCGCCGGCACCAGCCTTGCGCTGACGGTGGACCAGCAGAAGATTGCTGATGCCATGGGCACGAGCGCAACGACGCTGACGCTGGCCAATATCTCGGGCCTCACTGCTGCCACCATCAACGGCACCGACAGCTTCAAGGTCGGTTCCCGCGATTACACCATCGGTGTGGCAGATGGCGTTGTGACGATTACGGCGGCAATCTCCGACCAGTTCATCTGGGATGCGACGGCTGAAGGCTCTGTCTGGGGCGATGCCTCCTCTTGGGAGGGCGATGTGCAGCCGACGGAGACCTCCAACGTGGTGTTCAACGGCACGGGTATCGCGGATGTGACCATCGGCGGCAACGCCGTGGCGGGTGACATCTTCGTGGAATCCGACACCAACTTCATCACCGACACCACGGGCAACGTGGCGACAGGCGGTGTGGAAATCAGCGCGGGTACGCTGACCATTGACGAGGACGTCACCATCACGGCAACGGGCACAACCTCCGTGGTGAACGCCACGGGCAACCTCATCATCAAGGGCGCTCTGCAGACGGATACGCTCGCCGCGACGGGCAAGGATGTGCAGCTGAGCGGCACGCTCATCGTTGATACGGAAGGTGCCGTGAACTCCATCGGCGGTATCGGCAGCGACTATGGCAAGCTCATCGTGGGCACGGATGCCTCGACGCTGATGCTCGACCTCGTGGCGGATACGCTCACGATTGCGGCGGATTCCACGGTGAATGAGCTTGAAGTCAAGAACACGGGCAATCTCGATGCCAAGGGCACCTTCACCGTCAACAGCACGGCCGATGTCGCCGCGGGCGGTGTGATGACCGTGGCCAAGGACCTCACCATCAGCGATGACCTCACCAATGCGGGTGCCATCACTGTGGGTTCCGCCGCGGCTCCCGCCACGCTGGCGACGGAGGATGTCACGAACAGTGGTACCATCACGGTGTTCAACACCATGACCTCCACCGGCGATGTGGACAACCAGACGGGTGCCACGATGGATGTGAAGGGTGACCTGACCGCGAATACCGCAGGCAAGCTTGTGACCAACGCCGGCAATCTGCAGGTGGGCGGCACGGCGAATGTCGCCGCGCTCACCACGACGGACGGCTCCACCACCACCATGGCGGGCAACACCACCATCGCAGGTGCGCTCAACAACGGCGGCGCATTGACCGTGGGCACGCAGGCAGCCCCCGCTACGCTCGAAACGGGCGATGTCGTCAACAACGGCACCATCACGGTGTACAACACCATGACCTCCGCGGGTGATGTGACCAACAACGCCGGCAAGACGCTGGACGTGAAGGGCAACCTGACCGCGAACGAAGCCGGCAAGACCGTGGAGAACAGCGGTACGCTGACCGTCGGCGGTGCCACGACGGTGACCTCGCTGACCACGAATGCGGGCGGCGCTACGGAAGCCAAGGGCGGTGCCACCATCGGTACCTCGCTGGACAACCACGGCAAGACCACCATCACGGGCAACCTTGTCTCCGCAGACACCACGACGACGGAGCCCGGCTCCGCGATGATCACCAACGATGCCACGGGCGCGGGTGAGAAGCTCGTCGTCACGGGCAATGTCTCCGGCGCAAGCCTGAGCACGGATACGGGGGCGACCACCGAAATCGGCGGGACGACCACCCTGGCCGACGGCCTGACCAACAAGGGCACGACCACCCTCACGGGTGCAACCACCCTGGGCGGCACGACGGAGAACACGGGCACGCTCGCCACGGGTGCGCTGACGGCGGAAACGCTCAAGAACAATGGTGCTCTTAGCGTGACGGGCAATGCCACGGTGAAGGACCTCAGCTCCGTGGCTGCGAGCTCCCTGACGGATGTCAGCGGCACGCTCACCATCGCCGAGGGCGGTTCCCTGTCCGATGCCGGTGACATCACGGCGGCTGCGCTGGATCTCTCCAACCTTGCCGCGACGGATAAGGCAACAATCGGCGACCTCAAGACGAATGCCATCACGCTCAACGGCCTCAGCTCCGCAACGACGGGTCTGACGGTGGAGACGCTGGCCGCTAAGACGCCGGGCCAGAAGGTGACGGTCTCCGTTGCGGATTCCATCGTCGATCAGCTCGCTGCTCTGGAAGAGAACGACACCGCCCAGCTGGTGACGGTGACGAGCGCCGCTTCCACGGGCAAGATTCAGCTCACCACGGCGGCAGCCAACAAGATTGCCACCGAGCTGGACAAGAAGTTGCTCTCCTACACCATCAGCGACAGCGGTGTTCTGACTGTTCTGGACAACGCGCTCGACAAGGGCATGACGCTCAGCGAGAATGCGCAGGCCGGTATGGACATGGCGAAGGAAGCCTACCTTGCCGCCGGCGGCACGCCCACGGGTGAGCTGAAGGACGTCACGGATGCGCTTAAGGACTATCGCGCGACCAACAATCAGGCGGCGGCTGAAAAGCTGACCTCCGCCCTCAGCGGCTCCTCCATCGCGGCGATGGGCTCCGCCCTCAGCGCTGATGTGGAACGCCAGCTGCGCGCTATCCGCAACCGCACGACCACGATGGGTGTCAACCAGGCCGTCATCAACGAAGGCCTACCCTACTACAACGCCTGGGTGAATGCCGAGGGCGACTACCGCAAGGTGGCAGCAGACGGCTCCATGGCCGGCTACAAGATGATGAGCTGGGGCGGCACCGTGGGCATGGACGTGGACTTCACGCCCAGCCTCACCTGCGGTCTCGCGGCTACGGCCATGTATGGTAGCTTCGACGCTGAGAGCGCCGATAACGCCACGGGCGACCTCGACACCTACTACGTGTCTGCCTTCGCTCGCTACGCCAAGCACCGCTGGACGCACACCTTCGTGGCCACTGCGGGTATGGCGGACACCAGCCTGAATCGCACCATCGAAGGCCACAAGGTCAAGGGTGACAGCGACGGCATGATGTTCGGCGGTATGTACGAAGTCGGCTACGTCTTCGCGCTGGATAAGGAAGCGACCACCTGCCTGCAGCCCGTGTTGAACGTGAGCTACACGCACGCCTCCCTCAACGGCTATGATGAGGATGGTGCCAACATCGGCCTCTCCGCGGGTGATACCGAGCTCAACAAGCTCACCGTGGGTGCAGGCGCACGCCTGCAGAGCGTCATCGGCGAGAACATCTACAACCGCAGCTCCATCCTGGAAGCTCGCGCGATGGTGAAGTTCGATGCGGGTGACCGCCAGGGTGAGACCTCCATGACCTTCGCAGGCTCCGGCCTGCCGACGCACACCGTTAAGTCCACCGAGACGGGTGCCATCGGGGCCGAGGTCGGTGTCGGCGTGACCGTTCCCGTGGGCGGCGAAGGCGGCAACATCTTCATGGATGCCTCCGCTGAAATCCGCGCCGAGTACACCAACGTGAACGCCACGATCGGCTATCGCGTGAACTTCTGATAAAGGGTTCAGCAAGCGAAAAACTTCGGGCCGCGAAGCGCATGGCGCTTCGCGGCTCTTTGCTATGTGCGGGCCGGGGCAATAAAAGGAGGCCTGACATGGGGTGTCAGGCCTCCTGTCTCGGATGCAGGGGTGGGATGAGCGGTTTCTCAGCCCAGCCTCTGTTCAAAATCGGTGTAGGAAAAACGTTTCACAAGCGATACGTCGCCGGTCGGGCGGAGAAGGGCGATATCGGGGTGCGGAACGCCGTTAAAATGGGTGGTCTTGACGATGGTGTAGTGGCTCATATCGTCAAAGACGAGCGTGTCGCCGACGGAGAGGGGGGCATCGAATGAGTAATCGCCGATGACATCGCCAGCCAGGCAGGTGGGGGCACCGAGGCGGTAGGTATGCGGCTTTTCACCCGCTTCCCCCGCGGGGCGGTACTGCTCACCCGCCAGCTGAACGGCGGGGAAGGTGATGCCCGCCCGCATGTCGGCGGGGGCTGCCGCGCTCGGGGCGACGGCAAAGACATCGGGGCGGTAGGGCATCTCCAAGGTGTCGGGCATGTGGGCGCTCGCGCTGACATCCAAAATAGCGTGTCGGTAGCCGAGGGAGTCGAAGATATCCAGGACACGGGCGCGTAGCACCCCGCTGTGGATGGCCCAGGCTTCGCCGGGTTCCAAGTACACATCGAGCCGGTAGAGCTCGCGGATTTCGCGAATCAGGTTCACCAGCGCGGAGCGGTCGTAGTCGGGCTTGGTAATCCAATGTCCGCCGCCCATGTTGAGGTAGGTGATGCGCGGGGAGGAGAGCAGCGCACCGAACTGCTTTTCAAAGGCGCGGAAGGTATCGATGAGTTCCTGCGCCCCCTGCTCGCAGAGGGTGTGGAAGTGCAGCCCCGAGATGCCCGTGAGGTCCGCGCCCTCCAGCTGCTCGGCGGGGATGCCGAGGCGGGAGCCGGGGATGCAGGGGTCATACAGCGCGGTATGGCCCGTGGAGAAACAGGGGTTGATGCGCAGACCGAGTTTCAGTTCGCCGCTCTGCACGCGGGGGTGGGCGAGGCAGCGTGCGCGGAAGCGCTCCCACTGCGGCAGGCTGTTGAAGTCGATGTGGTGCGCGAAGGTGAGCAGCTCTTCCATCTCCGCATCGCGGTAGGCGGGGGAGTACACGGCGATGTGGCTGCCCGGCATGTGGTGCATCGCGAGCTTGGCCTCATACAGTCCGCTTGCGCAGCAGCCCGCGCAGTAGGGGCGCAGGGTTGCCATGCAGGATGTTGTGGAAAAAGCCTTGAGCGCCAGCAGCATCTTGGCACCGCTCTGCTGCGCCACTTCTTCCAATACCGCGCCGTTGCGCGCCAACGCTGCCAACGAAATCAAAAACGAAGCCATAATACCCTCTCTAAAAAGCAAGGCGGGGATTCACGCTTTGCGTATCCTCCCCACCCCCGCGGCGATAGCCGCGCCAATTTCTCAATTTGTAATTTGTAATTCTTACTTGCGCTTGCGCTTGTTCGCCGGCTTGCTCGGCGCAGGGGCGGGCTTGGCCGGGGCGGGGGCCGCCGCGGGAGCGGGAGCCTCAGGCGCATTCTTAACGGCTTCCTCGGCGGCAGCCTTCAGTTCCGGCGTGATGGGCTCGGTCTGGATATCGGGATTGCCCTCGGTCTCCTTTTGTTCGGCAGCGGCTGCGTTGATGGCTCCGGCCACGGCCTGAATGGCGGGGATAAGGGCATCGTAGCAACGCTTGGTCTGCGCTTTCACGTCCAGCCGCGGGCTGCTGTTGTTGAGCTGCTTGCAGATGTTGGCGCCCAGCACCCAAGCGGAAAGCGCTTCCTTGGAACGGCCTGCCGCATTGTCCAGATTGCCGAGAGCGGTCAGCAGCTTCACATAGGAGATGGACATGGAGGAGGAGAGCACTTTCAGGTTTGCCACCAGCTCCTGCCCTTTCAAGTAGGTCGTGCGGGCTTCCTCGGGATCTTCAGCGAGGCGCTGGCAGTCGCCGAGGCAGCGGATGCTGTCCAGCAAATCCGTCGCTGCGAGGGAGAGCTCGGGGGCTACTTCGCCGCCCTTGGGCTCCGTGCCTTCTGCCGGGGCCACGGCATCGAACAGAGACTGCGCGACGGCCAGTGCGGCCTCGTAGTGGGGCAGGGCCTCGGCGGGCTTGTTCTGCATCAGCAGGCAGGAGCCGAACCCGTTTTCGATGTCGCTCTCGCAGCGCTTGGCCTCCGTACCATTGCGGAGGTCCTCAGGCAGGGCCTGAAGCTCCGTCTGCGCACGCCGGAACGCATCGAGAGCCTTGCCGGAATTGAGATCGCGCAGGGTGGAAGCAATCTGCAGAGCGAGCCGCATGCGCTCCATGGAGCCTTCGCTGTCCTTTGCCAGCTCAGTGTAGTAGGTTTCCTGCTTTTCCAGCAGCACCTTCACCTCCTCGTTGAGTTCAGGGAAGGCCGCGGGGTCCGTCACCTTACCGAGCAGCTCATAGAGCATCTCCCGGAAGAGGTCCTCGCGGGCTTGCGCCTGCGCGTCCGCGGGGGCTTCCGCTGACTCGGGCGCAGAGACTTCCGTCGCAGGTTCGGTAGGGGCGGTCTGCTCCTCCTTGTCATCACAGGAGCTGAGACAGAACAGGGAAAGCGCACCCAGAGCCGTCAGTTTCAGGGCGGGTACGCGCGAAGAGGAAGCAAAAGATTTCATACGCGCCTATTGTGACTGTTCGGGGGGCCGCCGTCAAGCTCATTCTGCAAGGAATGGCCTGAAATGACGCGCTCATGTGCGTCTGAAAACGCGCAGCGGAGGAAGAAAGATTTTTTTTGCATTTTTTTTGCTGTGGATGCAAGTTTTTGCTTGTCTTTCGGCATGTTGATTCGCTACAATGAAGAACACCGAGATATCATGAAACATTTCCCCTCTCTCAAGCATCTGGCTTTTGCCTGCGGTCTTGCCGCTACCGCTTCCTTCGTCTCCTCTTGCTCCACTGCGACGCTGCCGCAGACGCGTGCTTCTCAGCTCGCGGCCTCGACCGCTGTGGTGTACAGCTACAATGACTCCAACTCCGCCACCACTCGCGTGTGCAACGAGGCCGGCCCTCTGCCGGAAGCGACTGCCCGCGCCATCCGAATTTGGCTGGAGAACTCCACGGTGAAGAACTTCTCCTACGCCTATCCGCAGTACTACATCGCCATGACCTGCCCCAAGACGGGAAAACAGCAGGTGTGGGGCGTGTGCTCTGATGGTCAGGGCAACCTGGTGGGTCTTCTCATCCCCCGCAACGGCGTGGCCGCTTGGGATCTTCCCTTCGTGGGTGACTACAAGATGTATGTCTGCGACACCAAGCAGCGCAAGGCTCTCAGCGACACCATCATGGAGTCCCTCTCCGATGCCGGCTACGACACCTTCCGTCTTGAAGCCCGTAAGGCTTCCGGGCTGACGCAGGAGCAGTACCTCATCTCCAAGCCCCTGACGGATGCGGAGAAGGCCCGCATCGCCGAGCTGAAGGCTAAGGAAGAAGCCGCCGCCAAGGCCGCTGAAGAAGCCGCTGCCAAGGCTGCCGAAGCCGGTACCGAGGCCCCCGCCGCCGATGACGAGGAGACCTCCCCCGCCACGCCCGATGCCGTGACCGAGGATTCCGATGACGATGCCGCCGATGACAGCAGCTCCGATGATTCCTCCGATGATGAGGATTCCGCCTCCGACGACAGCAGCTCGGACGACGATTCCTCCTCTGACGACGACTTCTAAAGCGCCGCCCGGAACACGATTTTCCCCCGTCCCCCTTCGCTTCGGTGAAGGGGGATTTTTTGTGGCCCGGTGCGGGAAATGTGATTGACTTTCGGCGGATTTTTCGCTATACATAGTCATCCGCTATGCTTCAGGAATACTTTTCAGCTCTCATTCAGTTCATTGCCGGCTTCGGCTTTGCCGGTCTCATCATTGTTCTGAGCGTCCTGTTCGGTCGCCGCGCCAAGACCCGCCCCTCCATGGAGGTGCCTTACGAATGCGGTAACGTGCCCGAGGGCGACGGCAGCCCCGCGCTCTGGAATGTCAAGTTCTACCTCGTTGCCATCCTCTTCCTCGTCTTTGACCTTGAGGTGATTTTCCTCTATCCCTGGGCTCTGGGCTTCAAGGATATCGTGATGGAGAACGGCTCTGCCTTCGGGGCCATGACCGCCTTCATCGCCATCCTCATGGTCGCCTATCTCTACGCTTGGGGCAAGGGTGTCATCGTGTGGCACAAGAACCCCTCCGCCCGCGACTGATACGGAGATTGAAAGAAAAAACTTCCGCCCTGTTGGGGAAATTTCTCCGACAGGGCTTTTTTTGAGCCTGTAAGCTAATTCCTACTCTTCTTATATGAAAACAACCGCCGCCCAACGCCAAGACTTTCTGAAGCGCACGCTGCACGAGCGCATCCTCATTCTCGACGGCGGGCAGGGGACGATGGTGCAGAAGCTCGGGCTCACCGAGGAGGACTACCGCGGGGATTACTTTGCCGACCGCGCCCGCTACCCCCGCGACCTCAAGAACAATAACGATATTCTGGCGTTGAGCCGCCCGCAGGTCTTCAAGGACATCGTGGCCGCCTACTTCGCGGCGGGCTCGGATATCGCCACCGCGCCGACCTTCTCCTCCACGAGCATCGGCCAGCATGAATTCTTCCACATCGTTCCCCCCGGCCCGCACGACCAAGCGTATTACGACGGCGTGTTGGCGGATGAGGCCTTGAAAGCACTGGTGCGCGAGATGAACCTCGCCTCCGTGCGTGTGGCCCGCGAGGCCGCGGAGGAAGCGGAAGCAACGTACAATCGTCCCTGTCTGGTCGGCGGCTCCATCGGCCCCATGGCGGTGACGGCCTCCATCTCCCCCGATGTGAACGACCCCGGCCACCGCGCCGTGAACTTCGACCAGCTCCGCCGCGCCTACCGCGAGCAGGTCATCGCCCTCGCCGACGGCGGGGTGGACGTGCTGATGCTGGAGACGATTTTTGATACGCTGAATGCGAAGGCCTGTCTCTACGCCATCGAGGAGCTTCGCGAGGAGCGCGAGCTGCCCCCGCTGCTCATCAGCTTCACCATCACGGACAAGGCGGGGCGCACCCTCTCGGGACAGACGGTCGAAGCCTTCTGGAACTCCGTGCGCCATGTGCGCCCGCTCGCCGTCAGCATCAACTGTGCGCTGGGGGCAGACCTCATGCTGCCCTTCGCCCGCGAACTTTCCTCCTTGGCGGACTGCGCCGTCGCTCTCTACCCGAACGCGGGGCTTCCCGACCCGCTCAGCCCCACGGGCTACGAGCACACGGCGGCCCACATGGCGGGCATTCTGCGCGGCTATGCGGAGGAAGGTCTGTTGAACATGGTGGGCGGCTGCTGCGGCACCACGCCCGAGTACATCGCCGCCATCCGCGAGGCCGTCTCTCCCTTTGCCCCGCGCCCCATCCCCGCGCCCGTGCAGGACGGCCTGCTGCGGCTCTCTGGCTTGGAAGCCCTGAACCACGACCGCACGAAAGAGAGCATCCTCTTCATCGGCGAACGCTGCAACGTGGCGGGTTCGCCCAAGTTCGCCAAGCTCATCCGCGAGGGGAAGTACGAGGAAGCGGTGGAGATTGCCCGCGCACAGGTGCAGAAGGGCGCCAAGGTGCTGGACTTCTGTTTTGATGACGGCATGATTGACGGCCCCGCCGCCATGACCCGCTTCCTGAACCTCGTCGCCGCCGAGCCGGATATTGCCCGCGTGCCCTTCATGATTGACTCCTCCAAGTGGGAGGTCATCGAAGCGGGCCTGCGCTGCCTGCAGGGCAAGGGCATCGTGAACTCCATCTCGCTGAAGAACGGCGAGGAGGAATTTCTGCGCGAGGCCCGCATCATCCGCCGCTACGGCGCCGCCGTGGTGGTGATGGGCTTTGATGAGAACGGTCAGGCCTGCGGGCGCGAGGACCGCATCGCCATCGCCGACCGCGCCTACCGCTTGCTCACGGAGCAGGTCGGCTTCCCCGAGGAAGATATTATTTTCGACCCCAACGTGCTGACCGTCGGCACGGGCATTGCGGAGCACGCCAACCACGCGCTGCACTTCTTCCAAGCGGCGGCGGAGATTCACCGCATGCACCCGCTCTGCCACATCTCGGGCGGCATTTCGAATGTTTCCTTCTCCTTCCGCGGCATCAACCCCGTGCGCGAGGCCATGCACTCCGCCTTCCTGCACCATGCCTCGCAGGGCGGGCTGGATATCTGCATCGTGAATGCCGCGCTCATGATGGACTACGATACCATCCCCGCCCACCGCCGCAAGCTGGTGGAGGATGTGCTGCTCAACTCCTGTGAGGATGCCACCGAATGCCTGATTGCCTACGCGCAGGAAATCGCGGAGGCCAAGGCCGCGCTGAAAGCCGCGACGGCGGCGGGCGGAGCGGCTCCCGCTCCCGCGAAGAAAGCGGCGGCGGACTGGCGCAAGGGGGGTGTCGCCGAACGCCTTGCCTATGCGCTGGTGAACGGCGTGACGGAGTTCATCGAAGCCGACACGAAAGAGGCGTTGGAGTCCTGCGGCTCTCCGCTTGCCGTGATTGAGGGACCCCTCATGGACGGCATGAAGCAGGTGGGCGAGCTCTTCGGCGCAGGTAAGATGTTCCTGCCGCAGGTGGTGAAGAGCGCACGCGTGATGAAACAGAGCGTGGCGGTGCTCACCCCGCTGCTCGCCGAACAGAGCGGCGCGGGCGCGAATGCGGGCACCGTGGTGCTTGCCACCGTGAAGGGCGATGTGCACGACATCGGCAAGAACATCGTCGGCGTGGTGTTGGCCTGCAACGGCTACCGCGTGGTGGATTTGGGCGTGATGGTGCCCTGCGAGGATATCATTGAAGCCGTGCGCCGCGAGAAAGCGGACGTGGTGGCGCTGTCGGGACTCATCACCCCCTCGCTGGAGGAAATGGGCAAGGTGGCCGCCGCGCTGGAAGCCGAGGGGCTGCGCGTGCCCCTGCTGGTGGGCGGTGCCACGACGGGCGAGCTGCACACTGCGCTGAAACTTGCGCCGCTCTACCCGAGCGGGGTGGTGATGCGCACGGCGGATGCCTCCACGGTCGTTCCCGCCGTTGCCTCCCTCATCGGCGCGGAGAAGGACAGGAATATCGCCGCCTTCAAGGCTGAGCAGCAGCGTCAGCGTGACGAATTCGCCGAGCGCAATACGCCGCTCTTCACGCTGGAGGAAGCACGCGCCAAGGCCCCCGTGCACGACTGGGCGGCCTCCCCGCAGCCCGTGCCGAGCCGTACCGGTATCTTCACGGCGGGCGTGCCCTGCGGCTGCGCCTGCCACCACCCGCAGCCGGATTACCCTCTGACGTGGGAACAGCTCGTC
Organism: uncultured Verrucomicrobiales bacterium; assembly: GCA_937893015.1. GTDB lineage: Bacteria > Verrucomicrobiota > Verrucomicrobiia > Verrucomicrobiales > Akkermansiaceae > Akkermansia. The sequence continues at coordinate 29,851 of CALBJX010000049.1, forward strand.
GACCGCGCGGACTGGAGCATTCTTCTGCGCTTCTTTGAGATGCAGGATGTGTGGAACCCCCTCCGCAACGTGCCGCATGAGAACGCCCCTGCCGACAAGGTGAAGCTGGCGACCGAGCTCATGGCCGATGCCCGCGCCCTGCTGGCCCGCGGGGCGCAGGAAGAACGTTTGCACGCGAAGGCCGTCTTCGGTATCTGGCCCGCCTACAGCGCGGGGGATGATATCGTGGTCGAGGGCGGCATCGTGCTCCACAGCATGCGCCAGCAAAAGCAGAGCGACAAGCCCCGCACCGCGCTTGCGGACTTCGTGGCCCCGCAAGGGCTGGGCGGCTATGTGGGCGCGCTGCAACTCTCCGTCACGGGCGGGGATGCCTGGGCGGAGGAATTCGCCGCAGCAAACGATACCTACAACTCCCTGCTCATCGGTGCGGCGTGCAGCATGCTGGCGGAAGCCCTTGCCGAGTGCACGAACGACATTGTGAACGAGCTGTGGCATGCGCAGGGCAGCACCTGCATCCGCCCCGCCTGCGGCTACCCCAGCCAGCCCGACCACGCGGAGAAACGCATCGTCTTCGACCTCCTCAACGCCACGGAACGCACGGGCGCGACCCTGACGGAGTCATACATGATGAAGCCCACCTCCTCCGTCTGTGCGTTGCTCTTCAACCACCCGAACGCCCGCTATATCACTGTCGGCCCCATCGGCGAGGACCAGCGCCGCGAGTACGCTGCGAGATGTGCCGAGCATTGAGTTGCCGCCGGGTAAAGAAAAGCGGTCTGACGTTTGCGTCAGACCGCTTTTGGGGAGGAGCTCGCCGCCTTGGCGGTTTTCCGTTTGGCTTTCTTTTTCCGTTTGGGCTTGCGCTTGGCTTTCTTGGGGCGTTGGCGCTGGAGCTCAACCTGCATGAGCAGCAAGGTGAAGGCGGAACCGGCTTCCACCCGCACGCGGGAGTGGCGGGAGACCGCGTCGGCGAGCGTCACCATGCGTTGCAGCATGGCTGCGTATTCTTCGGTATCCAGCTCGGCGTGGGTGTCGGTGATGAGGTTGTGGAGCTCGATGAGGCGGCGGTAAAAACCGAGCCAGTCTTCGCCGGGCTCCGCGCAGAGGGAGCCCATCAGCGCATCAGGCAGGGCGTTGAGTGTGCGCTCAATCTTGCGCAGCTGTGCGGCATGCGTGCGCTCTTTGGTGCGGGAGACCGCTGCTTCCAGCGCGTGGCGCACGGGCGTTTCAAAGGCACCGAAGGCCTCTAACACCTCGACGGGTACATGTCCGTGGTCGAGGAGCTCGCCCTCGCGTCGCGCTTGTTGTTCGAAGAGCCGCTCCATGGCCACGAGACGGCCTTGGGGCGTCAGCACTTGGGTATCGAACAACATGGCGGTGCGGAAAAGGAAGATAGGCGGCGTCTCAGAACAGCATGTCGGCACGCAGGTTGAGGGTGCCGATGGTCAAGGTATCGCCGTCAGCAAGCGGGTAGCCGTAGCTCGGGGTGAGCGGGCGGCTGTTGATGAAGCTGCCGTTGGTGGAGCCGAGGTCGACGACGGCGAGCCCGTTGTCGTTGAGCTCCAGACGAAGGTGCAGGCGGGAGACGCCGTTTTCGGGAAGGGGGACATCCGCCATGGCGGCATCGCGACCGATGGTGACACCGCCGTCCCGACTGATGGCTGAGAAAGGAATGGCGATATCCCACAGCGTACCATCACTCAGATAGCCGCTGAGGCGCAGGGAGGAGGCCACAGGGGCTTCCTCAGCCGCCGGTGCAGGAGCGGAGGCTTCCTCCTGGGCGCGGCGTGCTGCAATCACGGAACGCAGTGCATTGAGTTCCTGTTCCAGAGCGCAGGCGCGCTTCTCCAATTCATCAATACTGAGTTCTTCGCCCATCATGCGCCTATTCTAACCCATCCGCCCCCGCGCTGCAAGGAAAATGTACAAGGGACAATGTACATTCACACGAGCGTACGCTCGACCAGAGCGTAGGCGTTGTGGTTGTGGATGGACTCAAAGTTTTCCGCTTCCACGCGGTACCAGGAAAAGGCTTTGTAGCGTTCGGTGGCGACGGCAACATTGCGGACGAGGTCTTCCACAAAGACGGGGTGCTCGTAGGCGTGGTCGGTCACGAACTTTTCATCAGGGCGCTTGAGCAGGCTATAGAGCTGGCAACTGGCGCAGTCTTCGATGAGGTCGATGAGGTCTTCAATCCACACGGGTTCGCCCGAGAAGCGGACGGAGTAGGTGACGATGCCGCGCTGGTTGTGCGCACTCTGCTTGCTCATGGCCTTGGAGCAGGGGCACAGGGTGGTGACGGGCACCTTGATGGTGAGGGTGAAGCTGCCCGCTTTGCCGCGCTCGGCGTCGATTTCGTAGCGCACGTCGTAGTCCATCATACCGGGCTTGCCGGAAACAGGGGCCTTCTTCATGCGGAAGAAGGGAAACTCGATTTCCACGTGGGCACGTTGCGCGTTGAGCTTGGTGAGCAGGCGGGAGGGCAGGCGCACGGCGGTGTGGACATCCAGATAGCGTTTGTGCTCGTGCAACGCTTCCACAAAGCGGCTCATGTGCGTTCCCTTGTACTGCTCGGGCAAATCGACCATGAGGGCCACCGTGGCGACGGTGGATTGGGTGCGCTCCTCCTTGTCACTGATGACAATGGGAAAACGAATGTCGCGCACGCCGACGCGGTCGATGGAAATGCGACGCGCATCGGGTTCGTTCTGCATGTCCTTGAGCTCTTTCATGGCAAGGGGCAGGGGGGTGACATTCGGGAAAAACGAGAGGAGCTTGCAAACCGCGGGGCTTGCAAGCTCCCTCAATCAACGACATTATGCCGTCGAGGACTCCTCGATGAGGGAAAAAATCAGGGGAGCAGGTTCACGGCACGGGCGCGACGGATTTCGCGCGTGATCTTGCGGTGCATCTTGGCGGAAACGCCCGTGACGCGGCGGGGCAGGATCTTACCCGTCTCGGAAGTGAACTTGGAAAGGAACTCAGGGTTGGTCATGTCGACGGCGCCGGCGGGGATGTCGATGCGGCGGCGGGGCATGCAACGATTGCAGGTGCGGAAACGAATGCGGCGTTCGACGCTGTGGAATTCTCCCATCATAATCGTATAATCGGTGTGTAGGGGTTCAGGCGCAGGTTAGCGCATCTCGCGGTGCAGGGTGCGACGCTTCAAGTAGGGGTTGAACTTAACCTTCTCCAGACGACCGGGGGTGCGCTGGCTCTTCTTGTTGCGGGTCGTGACGTAGCGGGACGGGGTCTTACCCTCGGCCTTAGCCTCCGTGCATTCGAGGATGATGATATCTCTGGGCATAATTGCGTAATGTTGACTTGCGGGGGCAGATTATACACTATTCTTCGTCCTCGTCAAGAGAAATTGCATTTTCCATGTCATTTTGTAAATTCGCGTACCCGACCTGGTCGCTCTGGCGGGCGCGATAATTGGCGTAGGAGCCGTATTTTTTCTCGTATTCCTCCTGGCATTTTACGGTGAGACGGCAGAAGGGGCGCACTTGGAGTCGCTTCTTGGGGATGAGGTCGAGCGAGATTTCGCAGATGCCGTACACGCCTTTGCGGATGCGCTCCAGCGCGTCGTCGATTTCGCGGAGCTGCTCGCGGTCCTTGTCCAGCAGGCGGATGGTGAGGTCGCGCACCTCGGCCTCGCTGCCCGCGTCGCCGATGTGCTGACCGGAGGAGGAGGAGACGTTGGAGGCGCCGCTGCGGAGGTGGTCGCGGGTGACATTCTGCATGTTGGGCACCAGCTCATTGCGGAGCTGCAGGAGTGCGGCTTGCTGTTCCTTCAGGAAAGCGGGCCATTCCTTGTCGGCCTTCAGCGCGGCCATCTGCTCGCGGAGCTTTTTCACACGGGCTTTTTCCTCGGCGGTGAGGGAATCTTTTGCCTTGGTGCTCTTCTTGGGCGCGGGCTTGGCAGCGGGCTTGGCAGCGGGCTTCGCGGGTGCGGCCTTCTTCGCAGGAGCGGGCTTGGCAGCGGGCTTCGCGGGTGCGGCCTTCTTCGCAGGAGCAGGCTTGGCAGCGGGCTTCGCGGGCGCGGCCTTTTTCGCAGGAGCGGGCTTGGCAGCGGGCTTCGCGGGTGCGGCCTTTTTCGCAGGCGCGGGCTTGACGGCGGGCTTCGCGGGCGCGGCCTTTTTCGCAGGAGCGGGCTTGGCAGCGGGTTTTGCGGGTGCGGCTTTCTTCGCGGGAGCGGGCTTGGCAGCGGGCTTCGCGGGTGCGGCTTTCTTTGCAGGAGCAGGTTTCGCGGGCGTCGCCTTCTTGGCAGGAGCGGGTTTCTTGGTGGCGGCGGTGGCCTTAGCAGCGGGCTTTTTCGCCGTTTCAGCAGTCTTTTTCTTCGGTGTGGCCATGGTCGTAATCAGAAAACTGGAAAAGTGTTATCAATGCAAAAGCGGACGGATTGTCTGCAAATACCACAAACGCAGGAAAAATGCAAGCAGGAAAAATGTTTCCTGCGTGTGCATGACAAAGAAGAGACAGCGGCAAAGGGGAATTTGTAGGGATGTACGATTTACGATGTACGATGTACGAAGTCAAATTGAGGCGC
>CALBJX010000050.1 GCA_937893015.1 uncultured Verrucomicrobiales bacterium
TACCGCGTGCAGGGTGTGGAAATCAACGACAAGCACGTGGAAATCATCGTCTCCCAGATGCTCCGCAAGGTGCGCATCAAGGACCCCGGCGATACGGGTCTCCTTTGGGGCGACGAGGTGGACCGCACGACGCTCGTGCGCATCAACCGCGAGACTGCGGCCCAGAACGGCCGTCCTGCGGACAGCGAGCCCATCCTGCTCGGCATCACCAAGGCCTCCCTCAAGACGGATTCCTTCATCTCCGCCGCCTCCTTCCAGGATACGACGCGCGTGCTGACGGAAGCCTCCACCCTGGGCAAGGTCGATATGCTGGAAGGCTTCAAGGAGAACGTGATTCTCGGTCACCTCATCCCCGCCGGTACGGGCTTCGACAAGTACCGCAACATCGTGGTGGAACCCGCTCCCGATGCCACCCCCATCCCCCGTGCCACCTACGAGCTGGAGGAAGAGGTCAGCGTCAGCGACGACACCATCTCCGTCGGCGCGGAAGAATAATCCATCCTCTGACACCATTCACGCGGCGTTGCCGCGAGATGAAACAAGCGGTCCGGGCCTTGCCCGGACCGCTTTTGTCATTCCGGAGCATCGGAGGAATCACAAATCCTGTCTCCGGACGCACCTCTGCGGCTCTCGCACCCTCATCGGCGCGTTGACTCACCGCAGCCTCACGGCGGTTCGCCCCTTCAGGGCAACACCTGCGGTGCAGGCCAATCCCCCTCCGAGCCCTCGGGTGCTTTGTCGGCGGCTTTGTGCCGCTCCCGCTCTCCCTTGTCTCGGCGTAGCTTTAGCGGAGACGGAGCGTCCTCGGGAGCGTCTAGGTTGAGCACAAATTTGTCTTCCATGCCCCTATTTAGGTGGCGCGAAAAAATGCAAAATATGACAAAGAAAATCCTTGACTACCCCCCCCCGTTTGTAAAATGAAAGACGTTGAGTTTTAATGGTTTGCGACTTAACGTGAAAACAATCTAACTCTTCAACTTTAAAGAACTTATGAAAAAGACACTTTTTGCAATGGCGGCTCTCGCGCTTTGCGGCACGGCGGTTGCTGCCGAGAAGAGCACGAGTCAACTTTACCCGCATGAACTTAGCCAATATGTCCCCACCGGTGACGACCTCACGCTCAATGTGGACACGACGGTGGAGTTTGGTGAATTTTGCCCCTATGTAACATCCCTGACCTTGAACTTCTTGGGAACGAACACTTTCTCGGTTGCGGATGGCGAGTGGAACCTCACTGAAGTTTCATTGGTGTCCGTTATGGGCGACGACGCGGCAAAAACGAGCTGGGGCAACACGCTTCTCACATCCGCGCACGGGGAGGACTTCAAGACGGTCACGCTCGTGTCTACATTGGAAGGTTCCCCCGTCCTCACCTCCCAAACTGCGACACTTGTGGGGGGAAGCGCTGGAGAAATCATTACGCTCGGCAACGCCCAAGTGACATATTTGGGGTTATTTAACGCGCAATCACAAGCTGAAATGAAGTTGGAAATGAACGGGTACGGAAATGCCGTAGCTCTCGTGGACGACGGGTATGGATTCCGCCTTGTGGGTGTAGCTACAACTTGGCACCCCGCCGCCACCCCCGAACCCGCCACGGCGACCCTCTCCCTCCTTGCCCTCGCGGGCATGGCTTCCCGCCGTCGTCGCAAGTAACGGATTTCCCAAAAGTAAAGAGTTGCGCTCCGTTGGCTTCGGTCGGCGGGGCGTTTCTCTTTTGCCGCTCCGTGGCTCTCACGCCCCCGTGAGCGCGTGCTAACCATTAGGGTGCGCGAGAAGCCGAAAATGCGTTGTCATACAACGTTGTTCTGCGTTACAATAAAATCCGCGCCGCGTCGAGTATCAACTCGTTACGCGGCGCGGACCAACTTACTACCTATGAAACGCAGACTCAGTTTTGGGGTGGTTTCCGATGCTCTCTCCCTCATCGGGAACCGCTGTGCCTGCTGAAGTTGTGATGCAGCGGGCGGGGGTTTCGTTCAAAAAAATTCTCTAATAAAATGCCGATTTATTCCCGAGGCCGTTTATCATCTCGACAAATGAGAGTTTGTTGAGATGTACAAAGTCCGAGAGCTCGAAGGAAGAAGTCGGCTCGTTGATGCAAAAAAACGCTCTGACCATTGGTCAGAGCGTTTTGTGTTTATCCTTGCGGCGCGACGTTTGCCGCGCGAATTGTAAACTTCGTAGATGGCCTATCAGGCTTCGGCCTGAGCCTCGGCTTCCTTGGCCTTCTTGTCGCGGGCGGCGGCGCGCATGGACATCTTGACGCGGCCCTTGTCATCGATGCCGATGCACTTGGCGGTCACGATGTCGCCGACCTTGACGACGTCCTCGGTCTTCTGCGTGCGGCCTTCGGCCAGCTCGGAGATGTGGATGAGGCCGTCCTTGCCGGGCAGCACTTCCATGAAGGCGCCGAACTCCTTGGTGGAGACAATCTTGCCTTCGTAGGTCTCACCGACCTCAATCTCCTGGAACATGCGCTTGATGAGGTAGAGGGCGCGTTCCACGCCTTCCTGGCGGCTGCCGTAGATGCGCACGGTGCCGTCCTCTTCGATGTTGATGTCCGTGCCGGTCTCGGCCTGCAGGGCCTTGATGTTCTTGCCGCCGGGCCCGATGAGCTCGCCGATGCGGTCCTGCGGGATGCTGGTGGACTCGATGCGGGGAGCGTTGGGGCTCATGGATTGCGGGGCGGAGATGCAGGCGTTCATGGTGTCAAGCACCTCCAGACGGCCCTTGCGGGCGAGGTGGATGGCGTCCTCGAGAATGTACAGGGGGATGCCGGGCAGCTTGAGGTCCAGCTGGTAGCCCGTCACACCCACGGTGGAGCCGCACAGCTTGAAGTCCATATCGCCGTAGAAGTCCTCGGAGCCGATGATGTCGAGGAGCGTCTTGTAACGCTTGGGCTCGCGGTCACCCGCGTTCTCGAACTCGGTCACCAGACCCACGGAGATGCCGGAGACGGGGCGCTTCAGCGGCACGCCGGCGGCGAGCAGGGAAAGCGTACCCGCGCAGACGGATGCCATGGAGGTGGAGCCGTTGGATTCCATAATCTCGGAGGAGACTCGGATGGCGTAGGGGAACTCGTCCTCGGAGGGCACCACGGGAGCGATGGAACGCTCGGCAAGGGCACCGTGACCGATTTCGCGGCGGTTCTGGCCGCCGAAACGACCCGTCTCACCCACGGTGAAGGGCGGGAAGTTGTAGTGCAGGATGAAGCGCTTCTCGTCCACGGAGCCCGTGTAGTTGTCGAGGTACTGCTTCTCTTCCACGGGGGCGAGCGTGGCCAGGCACATGGACATCGTCTCACCGCGGGAGAACAGGGCGGAGCCGTGCACCACGGAGGGCAGCACGTTCACCTCGGCGGAGAGGGGGCGCAGCTGCTTGATGGCGCGGCCATCGGCGCGCTTGTCGTGCTCCATGATGGAGATGCGGAAGGCCTTCTTCTGGATGTACTCGAAGACCTGCTCCACGTCGAAGTCGGTGGCCTCCGGGTGGGAGGCCTTGATGGCGGCCTCCACCTCGTCGCGCAGGGCGCCCACCTGCTTCTGGCGCTGAATCTTGTTGGGGGCGTAGATAGCCTCCTCGATGCGGTCACCGGCAATCTGGTAGCCGATTTCCAGCAGTTCAGGCTTGGCGAGCGTGAGCTCGTACTCGCGCTTGGGCTTGCCGCAGATGCCGCGCAG
>CALBJX010000051.1 GCA_937893015.1 uncultured Verrucomicrobiales bacterium
CCGCAGGGATGGGCGCAATGCCATATCACGTGCATGGAATTCCCGCCCGCTCTGCCTTTATTAACAACAAGATACATACGATAAAACAATGAAAAAGACTCTATTCACGCTTGCTTGCGCCGCTCTCGTGGCTCCTGCTTTCGCGGGTGAGGCCATCACGGAACCGATTACGATTGCACTGCCCGCCTCTGCCAGTGCGCCGGACGCATGGAAGCATGGTATCTATGTCCCGGAAACTCATGAGGTACAGGATCCCGCGTTTCCTGATGATCCTACTAAAAAAATTAAGATTACCGATGTGGAGGCAATGGATCATTTCATCAAAACCCATGGCTCTACTGATCCCGGCTTTTATGTCGGCGGCAACAACAACTCTTACGGCAATGCCGGTGTGAGCGACGAAGGTTCGCTGACGACCACGAATAACGTGGCTTCCGTCAAACTGAATGGGCGCAGCGGTGTCGGCGGCGACAACTTCGTGATGGTGCTGAAGGATTCTGCTCTTATCGGTAAGGTTGTGAACAGCCTGACGCTGTCGGGGGCCGGTAAGGCCGATAATCCGTTGACGATGGGCGGCACGTTTGTGCTGGCCGTCTATGATGGTTCAACGCTTGTCCAATCCAATACTGCTACGCTGAGCGCTGTCAACACGGACACCCCGGTGACTACGACGCTGACCCTGCCCAACGTGACCTTTACGGATACCCACAAAATTATGATCGCTTTCGTCGGTGATGGTGGTGGTGCTACGACGTCCTACACCATCAGCGGTATTTCGCTGACGGCTACCCCCGAGCCCGCTACGGCGACGCTCTCCCTGCTGGCTCTGGCCGGTTTGGCTGCCCGCCGCAAGCGCCACTAAAGCGACAAGCTACGGCTTAACTCTTCGGCATCCGCTCTTCCACGAGCGGGTGCCTTTTTTCTTGTTTTGCGCCGTGGCTCCTCTTCCTCGGGGCTACGGATGCATGGAGGCTTTGGTCAACGAGAACACAATATTTTCCCTTTTGGGAAAATATTGCTCCGCAAGCAGCACAAAAGCACCAAAATATCCCAATGGGGAAAAAATCCTTGCTTTTCTTTTAAGATTAGATAAAATATTCCCTATTAGGATGATGTTGATGCAAAACGAACAGGAGTTAGGCCGCGTGCTACGTGCGCGGCGCAAGGAACAGGGGCTGACTCTGGAGGAGCTGGCCTCTGTTGTGCCGTGCAGCCCGCGTTTACTTAGCGAGTTGGAGCGCGGGCGGCGCGGAGTCAGCATCGCGCTGACCTTTCGTCTGCTGGCTCTGCTCGGGTTGGAACTGCACCTGCGCGGGCGCGAGGAATCGCAGAATTGACACGGAAGAGAACAACGAGCCATGAAAGAATTACCCATCTACTATGGCGAAGAAGCAGTAGCCACGCTGATGCAGAATGAGCATGGATTCTGCGAGCTGCATTATGAACCGACATGGCAAGAGAAAGGTTTTGATATCTCTGTCACCTTGCCGCGCGTACAACAGCACCATACAGGGGACGCGGTGCGCGCGTTTTTCGAAAATCTTTTGCCGGAGGCCGCTATCCGCGAAAGCCTTGCGCGGCACTATGGTGTCAGCGGCGAAAACGTCTTCGGCTTGCTGAGTCACATCGGTCGTGATTGTGCGGGGGCCTTCTCCATCGGTGCTCCCGGGGGCACGGGGGAGTATCAGCTGCTTACCACGCCGGAGCTGCAGTCGGAATTGGACAAACTGCCGCAATATCCCATGGCGGCCACACGCCCCGGCACCAGCCTTTCTCTTGCCGGAGCCCAGCACAAACTGCCGATTTTCCACAAGGATGGTGCGTTTTTTCTTCCCTTGCGCGGAGCGGCCAGTAACAGCATAATCAAATTGCCCATGGGGGCGTTTCCGCATTCCGTCGAAAACGAGTTTTTCTGCATGCGCTTAGCACAGCATGTGGGTTTGCCCGTAGCCGGGGTGAACATTTTATCTTTGCCGTCAGGGAATGTGTTGGTGGTGGACCGCTACGACCGCGAGGGCAGCTCCTTTCACCCCCGCCGACTGCCGCAGGAAGATTTTTGCCAGATGCTGGGGCTGAGCTCGGCGGTGAAATACGAGAGTGAGGGCGGGCCCTCCTTTGCAGACTGCGCGGCTATCATCCGTCGATACTCGTTCCGCTCGGCCAAAGATTTGCTCCTGCTGGTGCAATGGGCAGCCTATAACCTTTGCATCGGCAACAACGATGCACACGCAAAAAACCTCTCGATGCTGCGGCAGGGAGAGGCGCTCTCTCTGGCTCCGCATTACGACCTTATCAGCACAACTTTCTATGGGCGGCGTTTACAAAAAAAACTCGCCATGCGCATTGGTGGGCAGCAGTGGTCACACCATGTCTCCCGCCGCCGATGGGGGCTCTTTGCCGAAGCTCTGGGCTTGCCTCCCGCTACCATCCATAAACGTGTGCAACAGACGGCGGACCTCCTTCTCAAAGCTCTTCCCGAAACCATAGAAGACGCTTTCTCCGCCGGCATTGCGGCGGAGACAATCCATCATCTGCACACGCATCTGCATGACCGCGCTCACAAGGTGCTGGAGCACTTGCAGAATGAAGCGTGATGCTCAAGTTGCCGAACGCTCCACTGAGCAGCTTCGCATTCCTGCAGATAGAACTTTCGAGCACGCTCATTGTCAACGCGTAAGAGGGCCATATAATGGGACCAACTCAATTTTCCAGACACTGTCTGGAAAATTGGGAAGGTGGTGTAAAAAAGGCGCATATTAGCCAAGTTCGAGGTCGAAAACCCTTTTCCGAACTCTTTGCTCAATTCTTCAGATAGCGCCTGAATTAATCCTTTCCCATAATCTGCTCGATGCTTACCCTGCTGTTCCTCCTCAAAAATTCGCCGCCCGATTTTCCAATATGTGTGAACCATAACGTGATTGACACTATTCACAACGGCATGCCTTGCAGCTGAAATGAGCTGACGCACATCATTCAAGAGGCTCCCGGCGGACAAATCGTTCGTGCCGCCATTATGCCGCAAAAATGCAAATAGCAAGGTAAAACAATACCGACTGCCAACACGGCCGAGAGAAAGGAACCTTTGCACGTCGGGTAGTATCTAAATAACCTGATGTCAATCAGTTAAAGAAATCATTGCCTCTACAGCATTTAAAATGCTGTATACTTCGCCCCGCAGGGATGGGCGCAATGCCATATCACGTGCATGGAATTCCCGCCCGCTCTGCATTTATTAACAATAAGATACAATACGATAAAACAATGAAAAAGACTCTATTCATGCTTGCTTGCGCCGCTCTTGTGGCTCCTGCTTTCGCGGGTGAGGCTATCACCGAGCCGATTACAATTACGTTGCCCACGAGCACTGACACCCCGACGTATGACCAAGGTCATGCTAATGAAGGCAGCGACACTGACAAGATTCAAGGGCTTGTCCGTTACTTCGCAGACCATCACACCAGTGATACTGCCGGGTTCTACTGCGGTGCCAATGGCTCCAATATCAGCCAGGATTCTCTCAATCAATATAAGGATGGTTCCCTGACTACGACTGCCGAAAACGTTGCCTCCGTGAAAATGTATGGTCGCAACGGAGTGGCAGGCGAATATGTTGTTATGGTCCTCAAGGATGACGCTCTTGTCGGCAAGGTTGTCAACTCATTGACCCTCACAGCCTCCGGCACAACGACGAGCCAGTTGACCATTGGCGCCGATTTTGTCGTTGCTGTTTATAATGATTCGACTCTTGTCGGCTGCTCCGACACGGTGCACATTGATAGTGTCAAGGATGCCACCCTTAAAACAGCGACTCTGCAGCTGGACAACATCACCTTCACAGAGCACAATCGCATCATGATTGCCATCCGTGGTGAAAGAGGTTCCGCGACTGATTCCTACACCATCAGCAACATTCAGCTGACCGCCGCCCCCGAGCCCGCTACGGCGACGCTGAGCCTGCTGGCTCTGGCTGCTCTGGCTGCCCGCCGCAAGCGCCACTAAAGCGACAAGCTACGGCTCCATTCTTCGGCCTCCGCTCTTCATGGAGCGGGGGCTTTTTTCCCGATCAACGAAGAAGGGCTGCGCTTGTGCTTCTCCTTTCTCGGGGGTGGCCAAGCTTGCTATCAGCTCCCGCCACAAAAACTTTTTATCGAAAAAGTTCATTCATTATCAATTTTGTATTGACTCCCCTGCCTGAATTTGTTTCAATGTCATCGGAACCAAGCAACCAATCTTTTCTATGAAGTTCACGACTCTCCTCCTCGCTGTTGCGTGCGCCGTCGGTTTCAGCTCCTGCTGCTGCCAGACCCAGCCCATGCCCAAGCTTCGTCCCTTCCCGAAGGACTGCCAGGCCCCCACGCCTGTCGCCACTCCGGAGGCTCCTGTGAAGGTGTTCGAAGGCAAGGGTAAGTAAATTTTGTCTTCATTCTTATCAGGGCCGCTGCTTCTCCGTGAGGCAGCGGCCTTTTGCTGTGCGCAGAAAAGGCCATTCTTTTCCGAAAAGTGATAAAAATGCAAAAAAAGCCTTGACTCCGGGGCGGAATGTGGTAAATTTCTCCTGCTGCCACGCAGCGCGAGTATCTGTCCCCATCGTCTAGGGGTTAGGACATATGATTCTCAGTCATAGAACCGCGGTTCGAATCCGCGTGGGGATGCTCAAAACCCGAGGTTGAACAACCTCGGGTTTTTGTTTTCGGGGAGAGAGGGCGCGTTGAACTTTGCCTTTTCAAACTGTTGGAAATGGTATATACTCTCCGCATGGCCCATCCGCAGGATCATGATGAGAAAGATATTCCGTGGGGTTCCTTCTGGAGTCTCGTGGCGATTCAGTGCATGAACTCGCTCAACGAGAAGTGGGCGCAGTTCCTGCTTATCGGCTTGGGCATCTGGCTCGCCACGGCGCTGCAATACCCGCTCTCCGTGCTCATTATTTTGCCTTTCGTGCTCTTCTCCCCGCTGGCGGGCTGGCTCTCCGACCGCTATTGCAAGACCCGCCTGCTGCAAGCCATGGTGCTGCTGCAAATCGTTGTGCTCGTCGTCATCACGCTCGGTATGTGGGCACACCAGCTGTGGCTTGCGCTCGTCGGCTTCGGCGTTTTCAGCGTGCAGGCCATGTTCTTTTCCCCCGCCAAGAAGGGGCTTGTCAAAGACATGGTCGGCACTGCCAACATCGGCTTTGCCAGCGGCATTCTGGAGATTACCTCGATGCTCGCCCTGCTCGTGGGGCAGATCGGCGCCCTCTGCGCCATCTATGCCCTGCTGAAACACTGGGGCAGCACCGCGGGATGGGAAGCCGCCGCACTGCCCTGCTCCTGCTGCATCGCGGGAGCCGTCGTCGTCTTCCTGCTCAGCCTCACCATCCCGCGCTACGAACCGCAGAATAAGGCCCCCTTCCGCTGGAGCTTGCTGTGGGAACATTTCTCGCAGCTCAAGATGCTGTGGAACAACCCGATTCTTCGCCACAGCGAGGTCGGTATCAGCTATTTCTGGTTCATCGCCGGCATCATGATGCTCATCGTCCTGCAAATGGCCGCGGAGGAAAACCCCGTGGCCGATACGCGTGACTTCATGAACATCCTCGGCCAGCAGAGGGACTCCGCCATGCTCTTCGCGTGGCTCAGCGGCGGCGCCATCATCGGCGGGCTCACCGCCTCCGTCATCTGCGCGAAGGCGATTCGCACGTGGGTGGCCAAGGTCGGCGGCGTGGGCATGTGCGCAGCCTGTGCGGCTATGGCTTTCCTGCCCTACGGCTGCGCGGCTTTCTTCTGTGCGCTCTTCCTCTCCGGTTTCATGGCCTCCGGCTACCTTGTGCCCCTCAATGCTCTGCTGCAAGACAAGGCGGATGACGACAAGCGCGGCGATGTCATCGCCGCGGGCAATCTGGTGGACTGCTTCTTCGGCATCCTGAGCGTGGTGCTCCAAGGCGGCATGAAGCTCGCGGGGCTCAGCCCGCAGTGGCAGTGCGCCCTCCTCGCTGCCACCAGCGCCCTCGTCGCGCTCTACATCTGCCGCAAGGTGAAGTGAAGGAATGGACGCCGTTCTGCGTTTGCGCGGCTGATGCCCGGCCCTCTTTTCATCATGCCTCAATATCGACTTGAAACGCGGGGGCTTATCTGCTACCATCTGCGGCGATGAAAGTCATCGCCATTGCCAACCAAAAAGGCGGCGTGGGCAAAACCACGACTGCTGTCAACCTCGCCGCCGCTGTTGCCGCTCGCGGCAAGCGTGTGCTGCTCATCGACATGGACTCGCAGGCCAACGCCAGCGCTGCCCTCGGTGTGGAGGTCGACAGCTCGGAAAGCCTTTACCCCGCGCTGGTGGGGCAGGCGCTGTTGGAGGACCAGGTGCGCCCCGCAAAGCGCCGCAACCTCTCCATCATCCCCGCGCACATCGACCTCTCGGGCGTGGAGATTGAGCTTTCCCGCAACGGAACGCATCTCACCTGCATGCGCGACGCGCTGGCGGGGCTGCGCGAGGCGGATGCCTTCGATTTCGTCTTCATCGACACCCCGCCCTCGCTCGGCGTGCTGATGACGGGCGCCCTCTGCGCCTGTGACGAGGTGATTACGCCCCTGCAATGCGAGTTCCTGAGCCTTGACGGCCTCTCCAAGATTCTCTACGTCATCGACCAAATCCGCGAGAGCGGCGCCAACCCCGATTTGGTGCACGAGGGCATCATCCTCTCCATGTACACCAACACCAAGCTCGCCAACGAGGTGATTGCACAGGTGCGCGAGAACCTGCCGAAACGAGCGTACACCACGGTGGTGCCGCGCTCGGTACGCGTGGCAGAGGCCCCCGGCTTCGGCAAGACGGTGCTGGAGCACGACCCCTACGGCACGGCGGCGATGGCCTACAAGGAAATAGCCCGCGAGTTCATCGCACGCCACCGAAATTAAAAAATGTTCGTTTTTCCGCCGCGCTCTTCGGAGCGCGGTTTTTATTGTCTGCCGCTTGTTAGATTGTCCGACGCGATGTTGCACTGGTTGTATCCCGAGACATGCCGCCTCTGCGGCGCAGCCACGGGCGGCGGCACGCTCTGCCCCGCCTGTCGGGATGCCCTGCCCCGCATTCCGCGCCCCATCTGCCTGTACTGCGGGGCGCCCACAGGCAGCGATGTCACCGCACCCGACCATTGCCCTGCCTGTGCCAACCGCCCGCGCCGGCTCGCCTTCATCCGCTCCGCGTTAGCCTTCTCCCCGGAGAGCATGCAGCTGGTGCACGATTTGAAATACCACCGCGCCAATCATCTCGCCCCGGCCCTTGCGCCCGTGCTCAACGCGCTCTGGGAGCAAACACCGCAGCTGCGCACGCAGGAGGACTGGGTGCTCGTCCCCATCCCCGTCACGCGGGCCAAGCTGCACGAACGCGGGTACAACCAGGCGGAGGAACTGGCACGCGCCCTCGCCCGCCTCCGCGGCGGCCTGCGTATCCTGCAACCCCTGTGCCGCCGCAACACGGGCATCCCGAGCCAGACGCGCCTCTCCGCCGCCCTGCGAGAGAAGAATGCCCTGCGGGCCTACTCCGCCCTGCCCGCCTATGCCTCGCGCCGCCGCTCCCTGCCCCCGCGGCTGCTGCTCATCGACGACGTGCACACCACGGGCGCCACGCTCCGCGCCTGTGCCGCCGCGCTGAAACGCTGCGATAACCACGTGACAATAGCTGCCATGACCCTGATGCGGATGGACTAGGGGAATGACACATTACAATTTACAAATTACAAATTGGGAAATGTGCGCGGCTTTGACGCGAAGTGACAAAAACGGTCTGACGCTTGCGTCAGACCGTTTTCCTTTCCTGCGCCGTCAGGCGCACAAATTCAAAAATTTGTAATTTTTAATTCCCCATCACACATTGACCGAATACAGGGCCTTATTATTGTTGTTGGGGTCGAGGATGGCGAAGGCCTCGCGGTGGATGCCGGGGTCGCTGCGGAAGATAAGGCGGCCGGCGCACTGGCGTTCCAGCTCCATGAGGAGCTTCGCGTCCTCGTTCTTGAAGCGCGTGAGCACATCGCTGTTCACCACGACAATCATGTCGCCCACGGTGTCGCGATAGCGCATGATGGTGGCCTTCAGCTGGCGCTGAATCTCCACGCTCATGGTCATCACGCTCTTGATGCGGCCGCGGC